>NZ_JBIWEX010000013.1:0-117449 GCF_044762745.1 Psychrobacillus sp. NPDC096426
ATTTGAATATCAAAAAGTTCTTTGGTCAAAGTGAATGGGCCATTCATAATCAAGTGTACATCGCACTCGTTGTCTATTGCCTGAATGTCTTAGCACAATTAGCGACGCAGAGTAAGCGAAAGATCCTACAAATTAGCCGTTACTTAAGAGCTGCACTCTGGAAACCTGCACATATCTGGATTCGTAAAATAAAAGAGACAGCAGTTCCTTAACAAATAAACTGTCGATGCCGCAAATGTCTAATTGTAAATAAAAACCAAATGGATGGACCCAACTCTATTAGAGTGTCTATCTTTTTGGCTCATAACAAGAAATAATAATTGTAAGAATTTTCATTCATTATTTACGCAACGCTAGTGATATTTATTATATGATATAATTCTGACTTTTCGAGGTGTTAATATATGACTTATTATTTAAAAAAACTTGGTCATCAAGAATTGGGAAGTGTTACGCCAACAAGACCTACTCCTTCTAGAGGGAGATATATTTATATCTCTAAAAATATAAATGTACTTTCATTTTTTCCGCCATTATCTCAAACTGTTAAAAATGATTCATCCTTACTACCGATAATCCCTTTATATTTAAATGAACCTACAAAAATATATTGTAATTATATTTATCACAATGACCATTTGTTTGGTGGTTCACGTAATGAATATAGAATCTATTTAAATAATGCGTTGGAAAATAATTCATTCTTATTTACTAGTACCGATATCATTGTTTTTAAAAAAGAAGAAATTAAAATTGAAGAAGAAATTCAGATTGTTTACTTTTTAGAATTACTTAAAACTACAGATAACTTATATGATCTTTGCAATGATATTATTGAAAATTCAAGTATTCGTGGAGATCATGCAACTTACGACGGAGAACTCAAAATCATTGATGACAAAATTAGTCGTTTCTTACAACATGGAACTTTTAATCCTGTTGTAGATGAAACAGTGGCTAAAAAAGTTGAAGAATCTTCTACTAATATAGAAAACTTATTTAATGCAACTTCCTTTAGAGATTTTGTAATGACAGGTTATGGTGGGGTTTGTGCTATTACAGGAAACGTTATAAAATACGGCCAATTCAATAATTTGGAAACGGCTCATATTAAACCAAAAAGTCATGGAGGGACATATTTACCTAATAATGGTATACCCCTTAGCAGAGATATTCATTGGGCTTTCGATAAAGGATTTTTCACTTTATCGGATGATTATACAATAATGGTGCATGAGAAAGTAGAAAACGAGTATTTAGCTTCATTAGATGGTTCAAAAATTAAAATACCCGAAAATGAATTTTTCATACCAGATAAGTCTAGCCTTAAATATCACCGAAACAATGTCTATGGTTTGTTTTTAACTTCAGGGAGACTCTAAAAATGGCCTAGGGAATGAAAATATTCCCTAGGCCATCATCAGTTAATTAGAATACTTTTCATTGCTATCACTATAATATTAACCTATTGCCTAAATAAAGAGAGGATTTAATAAATCCCCTCTAATTTGTTACAAAATTTCTAAGATTGCCAGAGCTAGCTTTTCAGCAAACTTTGGAGGTACAGCATTACCTATCATTTTATAATTGTCTCCTGCACTAGATATAAATTCATAATCGTCAGGAAATGTTTGTAATCTGGCAGCTTCACGCACGGTAATAGAACGAGCCTGTTCAGGATCTGGATGAATATGACGTAAACCATCTTTATATAGATGAGCTGGTATGGTATTACTTGGTTTATCCCAACGTAACACATGATATTTATGAACATTTGAGTTTTTACCGGTAAGTTGTGTATACAGATTTCTTAATGCCTCTGTCGATGTGTATTCGTTTCTACCTGCCTCAATGTCTTCGGCTAGTAGGCGGAATATATCAATATCTCTTGCGCTGTGGAATCTTGGCATATGATTTTTAATCGTTGGATCTTCGCTATAAGAGTGTGATAACTTTTTTCCGCCTAATTTTTCAATTGTATCTGATGGATACAACCTTGGAAGGTCAAATAATGTATCACGAACTGTTCGAGTGTTCTCTTTATACTGAGGCAAAATATTAGAGTAAAAGTTTATTAGCGTTTCTTGAGGATTTTCATATAAATCATTTCGAAGACCTATTAATATTACTCGTTTCCGTAATTGGGGAACACCATATTCTGCAAGATTTATTTGCGCATGAGTTCGTAAATCATCAATGATGGTATAGCCTAGATCATTAATTGCGTCTCTTATTAAAGTGGTAACAGGCTCCCCACCTGGAGCAGCACTTAGCATGCCAGGAACATTTTCAAATACGAATACTTTCGGTCGGTATGCACCGATGATTTTTAAGTAGCTCTCGAATAGGTAGTTTCGATAATCCTCACGCATACCATTCTCATCTCTTATTCTGCCTGCCACGGAGTACGCTTGACATGGAGGTCCACCTATTACTATATCAACTTCTTTATTATTAATTAGACTGTTTAGCCCCGGATGTGATCCATAATCTTCATCATTGGACCATCCGTTTAATAGCTCCTCAGAACGCTGAATATCAAATCGCATAACAATTTCATCCGCATTTGAGTAACCCCATCTTGTTTTTAAGCGATTGATAAGGTTTAGTACTTGTGGCTTTTCCCATTCAATAGCAGCTAATGTTTTATATTGATTAGTTGCCTTAAAACCTTCAGATAAACCTCCGCAACCTGCAAAAGCATCGATAAAATTATAAGTTGCCATATTATTTATCCTCTTCAGTAATATATTTTTTTAATTGTTTTCCCAAGGCAAATCCTAAGAGTGGAGGAACAGCATTCCCAACTTGTCTATATTGTTGTGTTTTGTTTCCATAGAATCTGAAATCGTCCGGAAATGATTGTAATCGAGCGTTTTCTCTAACAGATGGTACTCGATTGTATTGATAATGAAAGTGGTTACGGTGACCAGTATCAATTGTTTTTGATGGTTTGTTACGATGATATCTTGTCCATGCTTCGTTAAACTTTCGACTTTCCCCTACACCTGGTGGTAAATCTTTATGGTTCCCACCCTCTGGGACTTGGGAAATTACATCTATTACAAGTTCGGTATGTTTTGTTCCTATGTGATTAAATAAATCAGTTGCATGTTTACGCATTAACTTTTGATACTTACTTTGTGGAGCTGATTTGTAAGAACTAACTTCAGACCCCAAATTGTCATCGGTGAAATCGTGCAAATCACTTATTGCATCGCCACATGTTACGTATTTATCAGGTGTTAAAATTGGTTCTGGAAATTCGAATGTCTCCCCGTGTAGAAGGCCAACAAAGAAAAGACGCTTTCTGATTTGTGGTACTCCGTAGTCTGGCGCATATAAAATTTGATCATTGACTGTATATCCTAAATCAGTGAATTCTTTTATGATGACTTCTCGAGCCTTCCCTTTATATAAGGTAGTTAAGCCAGGAACATTTTCTAAAACGAAGGCCTTAGGTTGGAAGAATGCTACAGCATTAACCATTGACTTAAATAAAGTATTTCGTTCATCGTCTTCCTCACGTTTCCCAGTCAATGAAAATCCTTGGCACGGTGGTCCACCTATAATCAAATCAACTTGACTATTATTTGTTAAACTTGCCATTTCTAATATAGTGGAACCTTCAAATAAGTTTCCATTCATTGCGACAGCACCATTATGGTTTGCTTTAAAACTAACTAGTGCGTCTTTATTATTGTCAATACCTAATAAAACTTCGTATCCAGCATCCATAAATCCTCTTGATAGTCCACCGCATCCACAAAACATATCGATTACGGTCGGTTTTTTCTTAGTCATTAATTTCAACTCCGCATATATTTCTCTGTTAATTAAATTTTTGTATAAATTTGTTGATTAGCACTGCTTTTTTTAGTTACTTTTATCCCATCTTTTAAGCGACCGTTTTTAACTTCATTTAAAAATAAAGAACCTAACAAACGGCGTTCACCAATTGCTAGACGATTCCATTCATATCCTTTAAATAGGTCTTTCACCAAGAATTCTTCATCAGATTGCAAGTATTTAGTTTCTTTCACCGCAATTTCTAAACAGTTCATATATTCAACCCTCCATAAACATAAGCATAAGCTTAACTATATGTTTATGTTAAATGAAAAGAGATTCATTGTAAATGGTCTATACAACCAAAAGGAACATATGTTCTTTGATTAGTATATCAAATTCAAGATTCAAAACCAATATAAAAATAGAAAGCTAAAATTATCAAATCAGATCTCCTGAATATCAGCGCTTCTGAGGAGTATGATCCAGATAATGCATGTGCAAGAAAGAGAAGACTCAATTCTTGAGGCATGCACCGACCTAGAAAAATGAGGCAAAAAAAAGAGCTGCCGAAATTGTACCTTCGGCAGCTTCCTGTCTATATAGACAGGAAACTATGTGTACTATGTCTTTGCCCCACTCATTCAATCATCAATATCTCCCGAATATCCTCCTCACTCATACCAGTCATTCCATCCTCACCAGATTGAATAACTTCATCAATCAAACTCATCTTTTTCTGCTGCAATTCATTTATTTTCTCTTCAATAGTCCCTTTCGCTACCAAACGAATAACATGCACTTCATTCTCCTGTCCCATACGGTGGGCACGGTCTGCTGCTTGTCGCTCGACAGCTGGGTTCCACCAAAGATCATAGAGTACGACTGTATCTGCTCCCGTTAAGTTTAAGCCAGTGCCTCCAGCTTTTAAGGAAATGAGAAATAGATCTCCTTCACCTTCATTAAAGCGATTGCATAATTCGACACGATCAGCCGGTGGAGTTTGACCGTCTAAGTAAAAATAGGGTGTGCCTTGGCGGATAAGCTGTCTTCGAATAATGCCAAGCATCTCCGTGAATTGGGAAAAGACAAGCACTCGCCTTCCGGATGTTCTGCATTCTTCTAGTATTTCCATCAATTGCTCGTACTTTGCGGAGCTTCCTTTATACCCTTCCACGAACAGGGCGGGATGGCAGCATAATTGTCGAAGTCTCGTTAGCCCGGCTAAAATTTTTATACGGTTCCTTTTTAAATCGCCCTTCTTTAAGTGTTTTAAAGTGTCTTGTTTTAGTTCCGCGAGATAGGCTGCATATAGTTTTTTCTGTTCCAGTTGTAACTCAGAGAATTGTAAGGTCTCGATTTTATTCGGTAATTCGGTCAAAACGTCTTCTTTCATACGTCTTAGAATAAATGGACGTACGCGTTTTGCAATGTTTGCTCTACTTAATTCACTAAACGCTCTGCGGTCTGGTAAAAGACTTGGGAACACTACATGGAAAATCGACCATAGTTCGTCTAATCTGTTTTCTATTGGAGTCCCCGTCAGTGCAAATCGGTATTCAGCTTGAATCATTTTTACCGCTTTTGCGGTCTTTGTTATCGGGTTTTTGAAAGCTTGGGCTTCATCCAAAAACAGTGTATGAAAGTCCAGCTTACGGTAAAGATCTGTATCCATACGCAATGATGGATAAGAAGTGATAATCACATCCACTCCCAAAGATGCTTTCCATAAGGTGCTTCTTTCTTCTTTATTCCCGTCAATAATTTGTGCGTTTATATGCGGAGTGAATTTTTCGAGCTCGCTCTTCCAGTTGTAAATGAGTGATGCTGGAGAGACGATTAATACTGGCAGTTTTCGCTCCCGCACATCTGGAAGTACAGATTCTATGAATGCAATGCTTTGCAGTGTTTTACCTAGCCCCATATCATCCGCTAATATCCCTCCGAATTTATACTTGGATAATAGTTTAAACCATCTGAAACCTACCTTTTGGTAATCACGAAGGACGGATGTTAATGCTGTAGGTATAGTAGCATTCGAATGTTCCGGATCATTTAAGTTCTTTATTAACTTGGCGAAGTTTTCATCTGGATCTACCAAATCTTCTTGTTCCAATGAATCGACCATCTGCATACCACGGATCAAAGGAATCCGAATTCCTTCTCCCATATTGTCGCTGGATAGCCCCATGTCTTGGATGAAATTAGCTAGTGCCAGATATTCCGGTGTCTCCAATGAAACTAAATTGCCATTTGGAATCCGGTAATATTTTCGTTTTTCTTCTATCGAGACCATTAGTTTTTGAATTTCTTTTTCCGAAATTCCCTTCAAATCAAAACGGAACTCCAACCACTCTGTTCGTTCTTTTACGTCCACTTTTATCCTTGGGCCAGTATATGCCTTTTGGACACGCATTTTAACAGCCGTCGAAGCGTATACTTGCACCCATTTTTCCATACTTCCAAGTACATGGTACAAAAAATGGTACTCTGCTTCTTCATCGTATAAAAAAAATCCACCATCCGTTTGCGTAAAGGAGTTTTCCAGCAGTAAATCAATAATTTGCTGCTCCTTATTGCGCTGACGTCTGATTCCCGGATAATGAGTAAAGATTTCTTCACATGGATTGATGATTAAATGCCCATAATGGAACTCTAACCCTACTAGTAACCGGTGCTTCACTCTATCAAGGAACATCTTAATACGAAGTGGCGTTTCCCCCATTCTTTTGGAAATGGATTCAGCAATATTCACATGACCTAGCTTCATTAGCCCAGGTACGACCTTCTCCATAAAATGATCTATTTGGGTCTCCGATATGATCAGTTGATGCTTGCCAGACTGATCAAGCATTGCTTTCAATTCTGCCAACCGGTTGCATTCTTCTTCTGGAAGCTTAAATAATTCACCGTTTGAAAGTGCATAGCCATAAGCCTTTAAAACGTTAATCCCGTCTAGCCCTTTTACGTTCAGTTGGTAGTCTGTCGTATTTCCTTCCTCAAATTCAAAACTTAAAGAAAGTTCTTTTCCAATACGTACCCCATCATAAATCTCTCCACCTTGCATAAACCTTACTGTCGGTGCTTTTTTCAATAAAGGAAGGAGCTGCTCCCAATCGGAAGCAGAAATCAGTAATAATCCATCTTGTAAAGCGGCTTTACTTTTTACTCGTTGACTTTTCATTAGAAATTGAAGAACTTCATCCGTCTCTCTTGGAAAACTATAGAGCTCCGGCGCATATTTCAAGCCCCGGCCATATTCAAACGCTTTTCTATTTTCTATTGCATCTAAAAAATTGGTTATATGCGAGACTGAATGCAAAGAGTGGGTACCTACTCTTACCTGTATTCCTATTGCATACTCCCCTTCTGTTTGATAAACGGGGCGGCAAGTAAACTCCACATGAAATGTTTCTCGATTGTCAAAATGCAGTTGCTTACCTGTTGGTGGTAAAGATCTATTTTCGAATAAACCCAACATTTGGGCTGCCAAGTGATCTTCCACTAGTTGTTCCTTTTCTATGGCGAATAAGACAGCTGCAACATGCTGACAATATGTCTGTACAAAGTTTACTTGGGGGCATGTACAAGTAGCGACTATTTTTCCATTAGGAGCGACTTTTACCATGACTTCAAAATCATCCCCCGCAATCACGCTAGCTTTTATTACTGAACTACTTGCTTGAAAGGGATGAAGATTTACTTTTTCCGCCTGAAAATAAGCCTTACCCTTTTTAAAAGCGGTAACCCCACATAATTTTTTTATTTTTGTTTCATTCATCGAAAAGTTCATCTTGTAGTCCTTTCTCGATTACTGTTAGGTATCTCTTTTATCGTTCTATTTGGTTATATTTTAGCATGTTTTGCTAAGAAGAATAGAACAAGGTGAAGGTCAATAAATTCTGATATACTAGTATTCATGTCTTTTAATGGAGTGAAATAGATGGGTTTCATTAGTAATCAGCTTTTAAAATTTAATATGGATCCTACCTTAACCAAGTATCTTTCCATTTTTATTATGCTTCTTATAATAATTATTTTCTGTATGGTGGCTAATTTTATTACGAAAAGGGTAGTAATTAGGCTCATCACTAAAATCGTGAATAATACTAAGTTCCAATGGGATAATATGCTTTTGGATAGGAAGGTTTTTCATAAACTATCACATATAGTTCCCGCGATTATTATTTACCGCTTTGCCACCACTTTTCCATCCTATCGAGATTTGATCGAAAAGGGTGCGATGACGTATTTAATTATTATGGGATTAGTAATTATCAGTAGCTCATTAAATGCCATGAATGATATTTATCAAACGTATGAAATATCTAAGACCAAGCCTATTAAAGGATATATTCAAGTAGTTAAAATTATTGTTATAACGCTTGGGGTCATCTTGGTGATTGCGAACCTAATTGGGAAAAGTCCACTTCTTTTACTAAGTGGAATTGGAGCTCTCTCTGCTGTATTTATGTTGGTTTTTAGAGATTCGTTATTAGGCCTTGTTGCGGGGATTCAGTTGTCGACCAATGATATGGTTAAGGTTGGTGACTGGATTGAAATGTCTAAGTATGGGGCAAACGGAGACATTATTGATATCTCCCTAAATACAGTGAAGGTGCAAAACTTTGATAAAACGATTACGATGATTCCAAGCTATGCACTAATATCCGATTCTTTTATCAATTGGCGAGGGATGCAATCCTCTGGAGGACGACGGATCAAGCGATCATTACTTATCGATACAAATAGTATTTCATTTTGTACCGAGGATATGATTAATGATTTTAAAAACATTCATTATCTTACTGAATATATCATCTCTAGGGAACATGAAATTGCAGAGTATAATACGAAAAATAAAATTAACCAAAGTAATTCAGTGAATGGAAGGGCTCTTACGAATATCGGTGTATTTAGAGCGTATATTAGCAATTATCTTCAACATCATCCTGGCATCAATCAAGAAATGGCCTTAATGGTTAGACAGTTAGCACCTAGCGAATACGGGTTACCATTAGAAATATATGCGTTCACAAATGATACAAAATGGACGGTGTATGAAACGGTTCAAGCCGATATCTTTGACCATCTTTTCGCCGTAGCACCGGATTTTGGAGTTCAATTATTCCAAAATCCAACTGGGAATGATTTTAAAAAATTCGCAGATACATGAAGACGAGCTAGTACTGAAAAACTCAGTACTAGCTCGTCTTTAATATTTTTAGACTCTATTTATAGAGATTAGAAACTTTCTAAAAATTATTTTCTAAATTCAAGTATAAAAGAAAGATAGATTGACTATATTGTTAATAGATTACTAGCTAACAAAAAGGAGGGGTGAAAATGATGAGTCCATTTGGATTGCCGGAGCAATTACCGGAGACACTAGAAGAATTATTGAAACTTTTACTAGAAACGATTGTTGCTTAAAGGAGACTTAAGATTATTGATGATATTTATAAACGTAGAAAAGTAGATACTACTACTTGGATATCTACTTTTCTAATTTACCAAAAGCTTCATTCTAATATTTCCTTCACTCGCTCCACATAAGGTTCTTTATTATACAAGTAATACAGTAGACTAGATAGACGTATAGGATCACCAAAGAAAAAGCGTTCGTATAGCGTTTGGCGTGTGCCGAAAGAGCTCATTGTTAAATCCCATGCTAAACGAAAGAGTTTGACGCGTTCTTCTGCGTTAGTTGTTTTTGATTGCAAGTACTGATCTAAGTCCTTTCGTATAGATGATTGAAATGTCAGTTCGGTTGGGACAGTCATCAAGCCACTTGCGCCTAAAAGCTGAATGATTTCGGTGAATCTTGGGTAGACGCGAGGAAAGATATTGATGCCCACTTGCAATGATGTACGATCTGGTCGCATAACCCCCCATTCATCCAGTTGTGCCTCTACTTCTGATTTGATGACTAATGCTTTCATCGTTTCCAGTGCCACAATAATCTCGGAGACCTTTTCTTGCACATGCTGGTAATCTTTGATATTAATTGTGTCGATGATGGATTGGGCGACCCCTAATATAAACTCTGTTTTCACTATTTGTCTAGAAATAACTTGATGTAGTGCAAATGCTTGAAAGGAACTCGTTATTTGAAAGCTGTTTGCAATCTCAGAATTATCATAATAAAATACGCGCTCCCACGGTACGAGCACGTTGTCGAAAACAACAATACTGTCCATTTCCTCATAGCGTGAACTTAATGGATAGCTAAATGCGGAGTCTCCCCCTACAAATGATTCCCTACAAATGAACTTTAAACCTTTAGAATTACTTGGGATGGAAAAGGCAAACCCACTTTCCTCCTCCATAATTTCTCCAGAAGAAAGGACCAAAATTTCATCTGTTATTCCACCTTGTGTTGCAAGTAATTTTGCACCTTTTACAATAATCCCTTCTGCGTTTCGATCAACGACTTTTGCAGCAATAGGCTCATGTTCGTTCTCGAAATAATATGGTGATCTATTCACTTGTGGATCTATAAAAGTATGCGTCATTGATAAATCATGCTCACGTGCAAATTCATAGAACGATTGTAAATACTCCGGAAAACAGTTCTTTTTCCCTTTTAACAGGTCGGAAGATGATGCAAGCGCCATTAATGTCGTATTCATATAATCTGGGCTTCTTCCCATGAAACCATTGTTTGTTTTCGCCCAATGTTGGATCATCTCCCTTCTTTTCACTAAGTCTTCTTTTGTTTTAGGCTGTAAATAAGACATCCCGACTAGTTCTCCAGTAGATGGCGATAGATAAGTCAGAATATCTTTTAACGTATTATCGTGTTGTAGATCATACAAAGTTGCTTGACTCTTCATAACCCCTTTAAATGCGGGGTGCTCCGAAATATTACCCGTTACCCGTTCTCCATTTACCCATACTTCCGTTTTTAACTTATCAATTCTTTCTATATATTGCTTCCCCGTAATCACTGACATTCACTCACTCCTCTATGGTGCATGCTAATTGTTCCGAACTTCTTTAGATGTATATTATTAATAGTTGCTATTAGGTGTGACAAATACAAATTTGTGCACTTTAAAATGGAATAAAAAATAAATCTATTGTAATTTCCGAATTTTAACTATATTATAATAACTGAGAGGTGATTCATATGTCAGAAACAATAAAATTAGCTTCAAATTCTCTACCACTCACTAAGAAAGGAGAAAAAACACGACAGCATTTATTAAAAATTGCGGAAGAAGTGTTTGGCGAAAAAGGATATTTTAATGCATCAATTGTTGATATTACGCAAAAGGCAAAAGTAGCTCAAGGAACTTTTTATAATTATTTCCCTTCTAAACAGTCTATTTTTGAAGAGCTTGTGAGAACGATGAGCCATACTTTTCGGAATGAAATTCGAAATGCAATTACAACTGCTTCCAATTTTGAAGAATCACAACGAATTGGATTTAGAACTTTCTTTTCTTGGGTAAAAAATCATCGAAATTTATATAGCATTGTTCAGCAAACAGTTCTTGTAGATGAGCAGCTTTATCGCTGGTACTATGAGCGGCTTGCTTTAGGTTACATTAAAGGCTTAGAAGAAGCTCTAGGCAAGGAAGAAATTAAAAAGTACGACACGGAGACGATTGCTTATTGTTTAATGGGAATTAGTCAGTTTTTAGGAATGAGATGGATCTATTGGGAAGATAAAAATGTACCAGAAGACCTTTTAGAAGATGCAATATCTTTTATTTTCCAAGGTCTAAAGAAGTAAAGTTAGGAGTGAAATCAAGGTGTACGGCATATCACATTGGATTGATCAGCGTGCGAGCATAACGCCGGAAAGGAAAGCGCTAATCGATGAACATAGAGACCTTACCTATTTTGAAATGAGCAAATTGGTTGATCATTTTGCTGGGTTGTTACAGTCAACGTATTCCATAAAAAAAGGCGATAGAGTCGGTTTGTTATCCAAAAATAGTATGGAATACATTATCACTTTATTTGCAGTAGCCAAACTTAATGCTATTGTTGTCCCTTTAAATACTCGCTTATCCGTAGATGAATTGAAGTTTCAGCTGATAGATAGTGGACTTCAAACACTAATAGTAGACAGGGATCATCATTCGATAGGAAAAGAGTTACTACAGAGCATTCATTTTCAAAATCTACTAGCTTTCGATTCTCTCCATCAAGCCGAGTCAGAATCATTCGTATTCACTGAAATTGACCCCGCTGCACCGTACATCATTTGTTATACATCAGGGACAACCGGCAGACCAAAAGGAGCTGTATTGACGCAGGAGAATATGTTTTGGAACGCAGTTAATAACATATTCAGTCTCGATATTACCTCTAAAGACACGATCATTACACTATTGCCATTATTTCATATAGGTGGAATTGGCCTTTTCACCTTACCTGTATTGTTAGCCGGAGGAACGGTCGTTGTTCCAGACAGATTTGAACCTGAGCTAGCGTTGAAATATATTGAAAAATATACAGTCACGATTGTAATGGGTGTTCCTACAATCCATGATGCTTTGCGAAAATCGCCCATCTTTGAAACTACGAATCTAGCGTCCGTTCGTTTCTTTTATAACGGTGGTGCGCCATGTCCAGAGGAGTTAATACGGTGGTATTTACAAAAAGGCATTCGTTTCGGACAGGGTTATGGTTTAACCGAAACATCGCCTACTGTATGTTTACTTTCTGAAGAGGACTATGAACGTAAAGCCGGTTCTATAGGAAAACCGGTTATGTTTACGCAAATACGCGTTGTGAATGATGAAGGAAAAGAAGTAGTTCCAGGTGAAATAGGAGAGCTGCTAATCAAAGGCCCCAATGTTATGAAGGAGTATTGGAATCTGCCTAAAGAAACCGATAAATCCATTCAAAACGGTTGGTTTGCTACAGGAGATGTCGTTAGACAGGATGACGAAGGATTCGTTTATGTTGCAGGACGAAAAAAAGAAATGATTATTTCCGGCGGAGAAAATATTTATCCACTAGAAGTGGAAAAAGTTATTTACGACATACCTGAAGTAGAAGAAGTAGCTGTAATTGGGGTTTCTCATGACAAATGGGGGGAAACACCTATTGCCTTTGTATCGCTAAAAGGTGAAGTCGTTCTAACGGAGGACGATTTAAAACAACATTGTGCATTAAAATTAGCCCGTTATAAAGTACCGAGTGTTTTTAAGTTTGTAAGCGCTTTACCGAAAAATGCAACTGGCAAAATTGATAAAGCTACTCTAAAAAAATATTACGTAGGAGAAGTGATAAACTTATGATGAATTTTTTTGTAGGTCAGACCGCCTCCTTTAGCAGAACTGTTACGGAAACGGATGTTGTCATGTACGCAGGTATAAGCGGAGATTATAATCCTGTTCATGTCGACCAGGAATTTGCTAGTGGCACTAGATTTGGTCAGCGGATTGCCCATGGTCTATTAACTACCTCCTTTCTTTCAAGGCTTCTTGGAATGGAGCTTCCTGGTCAAGGATCTGTTTATTTAGAGCAGTCCTTAAAGTTCAAAAAACCAGTATTTATTGGAGATACGGTAACAGCAACTGCTGAAATTTTAGACATCGATCATGACAGAGGAATCATTCGACTGGAGACAATTTGCCGAAAACAAGATAACACAGTCGTATTAACTGGCGAAGCGAAGATGATGATGCCAAAGGAAGGAGAAAAGATATGATACAAATTGTACAAACAAGCACTTACTTTCCTAATGGAATTGAAACCGCAAAAGATCTTGAAGCAAAAACGGGAATTCCTGAACAAGTGATAAAAGAAAAGTTTGGTCTCTACGAAAAACATGTAGCGGATTCATTTACGCATGCTTCTGATATGGCCATAAAGGCTGCTTTACCAATATTAGAAAAAATAGACCCTCTCGCCATTGATGTCATTATTTACTTTGGAAGTCCATTCAAAGATTATGGAGTTTGGTCAAGTGCTTCTAAAATTCAACATGAATTAGGCGCCAAAAATGCATATGCGTTTGAAATAATGAATGTTAGCTCCTGTTTTCCAATTGCTCTTAAAGTAGCAAAAGATATATTGAATGCGGACAAAACAGTTAATCATATTTTGCTTGTTGGTGGATGTAAGGAGTCTCAAATAATAGATTATGAAAATCCTAGATCGAGGTTTATGTTTAATTTTGCGGACGGTGGAGCTGCAGCGCTTCTATCAAAAGATGATGGTAAATTTGAGATTTTAGAGTCTTCTATTTACACAGATGGTTCTTTCCATGATGATATCCGGGTTCCAGCAGGAGGATCTGTTCTACCTGCTTCATATGAAACAGTTGAAAATAATCTTCATTTTATTGATGTGAAAGATCCAGCGGAAATGAAAGAACGGCTTGACCCTGTCTCAGTATCTAATTTTATAAAAGTAATAAAGGAATCCGTTATAAAAAGTGGATACTCCTTAAACGATATCGATATGGTGCTCCCATTACACACAAAAAAATCCATGTTTAAACAAATTTTAGATGGACTTAATCTTCCAGAGGAAAAAGCAATATACCTCGATCACTATGGCCATATGTCCTCTCTCGATCCATTAGTTGGATTAAATATGGCAGAAGAAGAGAAAAAATTACAAAAAGGAAGTATTGTTGTTGCGGTTAGTGCAGGTACTGGATACACATGGGCAGCGACAACGTTAAGAAAAATAAAAGACTAGGGGGAAAGAAAATGAAATTGTCTACAAGTAAGAAAGCTTACTTTGGTTTATTCGTTTTACTCATGCTCTTCATCTATGGTTGTAGCTCCGAGAATGGCGATAAACCAGAAACAAAAGCCGATACAGATACAGTTGGTAATAAAAGTACCGAACCAATCAAAATCGGTGTGCTCGCTTCTCTAACAGGTGGGCTTGAATCCTACGGAAAGCAAACCGTCCGAGGATTTGAGCTTGGGCTTGAATATGCAACAGATGGCAAAATGGAAGTCGATGGTCGCAAAATAGAATTTATCATAGAAGATACGGAAACAAAAGCAGAAGTTGCGGTTCAAAAGGCTACCAAACTACTGGAAGACGACAAGGTAGATTTCCTTGTAGGCTCTTCTAGCTCAGGGGACACCCTTGCGGTATTACCACTTGCCGAAGAATATGAAAAAATTATGGTAGTAGAACCTGCTGCTGCCGATAGTATTACAGGAGCGGAATTCAATAAATACATTTTCCGAACTGCACGTAACTCCTCTCAAGACGCTGTAGCAGGAGCTGCGGCCATTGTTAAAAAAGGCGTTAAAATTGCAACGCTTGCACCTGATTACTCCTTCGGTCAAGATGGTGTGGCTGCATTTAAAGAAGCAGCTATCAAGTTAGGTGGAGAGATTATTCACGAAGAATATGTAGATCCAGCAGCGACTGATTTTACTTCCAATATTCAAAAGATTATTGACCAAAAACCTGATTATTTATATGTTATCTGGGCAGGATCCAATACCCCTTGGAACCAAATCATGGATATGAAAGTACAAGAAAAAGGAATCAAAATTTCAACTGGTGTTGCCGACATTGCAACTCTTCCTACTATGAAACCGCTTGTAGGGATGGAAGGCTTCACGGTTTATTATCATGAGTTACCTAATAACGATGTAAATAAATGGCTTGTGGAAGAACACAAAAAGAGACATAATGGCGACGTACCTGATCTATTTACTCCAGGTGGCATGAGTGCAGCGCTAGCGATTGTAGAGGCGTTGAAGAAAACAGATGGCGATACCGATTCTGCTAAGCTTATTGAAACCATGGAAGGTATGAGCTTTGAATCACCAAAAGGAACGATGACATTCCGTCCAGAAGACCATCAAGCACTTCAATCGCTTTATGCAGTAAAACTAGAAAATAGAGAAGGGCTAGATTATCCTGTGCCGGTATTAATTAGAGAGTTAACCCCTGAAGAGACGGCTCCACCTATACGGAATAAATAATTCGTTCATTCATAAAAAAGAAGACTCCCACTTCTATAAGAAGCTAAAATGGGAGTCTTTCCATATTATTGCTCTTCTAACGCGTCTGGATAGATAATTGTGTCAAATACTTCTCCAGAGGCCTCATCTTGAATAGAGATTTCTACTTTGTACGCCTCTGCATCTACTCCATTGAAAATTTGATAGTATGCTCCTACCATTCCTAAGCCTAGCGCTGCAAAACCATCAAAACTATTTTCATATGCAGCTTTATCCACTACTATTGTAAATGCTGAAAAGGAGTCATTGGATGTGATGTCTTTGATAGACGCAAAATCTTCACTATTCTTTGTTTCTTCTACACTTTCCATTATGCTTTTTTGGATATCGGCTAACATTTCTTTATGTTGAGACTTAGACATTTTATATGTAACGGATCCATCCTCATTTGCTGTCGCCTCGCCAATACCTTCTTCTTTTGCATTAGCAACAACTTGATTGATGTCTTCCCCTTCAAAAAAAGTTGCTGGTAACGTAATTTCTACATTGAACAATCCTTTATCCACATTAACGGATTCGCTATCTGCTTTTTCTACACTACTTTTTTCCGTTTCTTTTTCTTTTTCACTGCTTGTTTCTTCTTGACCACATGCAGATACGATAAAAACTAAAACTAATAAAGACGATAATAACTTTTTCAAAACTCTATCTCCTGTCTATTCTATTTAGTAGAGAAAAATACATTATCCCAATTTCCATCTTCGTAAACTACCTTGATTGGATCATCTACTTTCACTTGATTGATAATAAGTCCTTCTACAGTTCCTCCAACATAAACTTTCCCATGGTATTCTGGCTCATGAACAACTGAAACCGTTTCATAAGGAGAACCATCTTCACCGATAAAGTTAAAGTCCCATCCATCAGCTAACCAGGCATAATCTTCCGTTTCTGCTTCCTTCAATGTCGCTTTGACATTTAGCATGATATATTCGTATCCTTCTGGAGGCGTTTCATTGAATTCATTTTGCCCTTTTACAAAATCCAATACTTCTTGACCACGTTTTACTTCAGTAATCGTAATATCTGCTTTCCCTGCGAATGAATTGGATTCATTGTCAAAAATCATGATATCAACCAGCTGAGTTGTCCCTACTGGTACGGGATTTGATCTTTTTCCAAATGCCGCTTCTTCTGCTACATTTTCCTTCTGTTTTTCTGTCGTTTTCACATCTTGCTCTTTTTCTACGTCAGAAGTTGTATTCTCTTGTTCTACTGCTCCTTCACTACATGCAGCTAATAGCAATGCAAATAAAAAAGTTGTAGATAGTAATAATTTTTTCATCACAATTCTCCTACCTTATTCTATTAAATATTGAAACACTCGTATAATTTTACCATATTTTCTATTCAATATTTATCCAATTTTTGGTCCTATTTCCACTTTGATATATATTAATCAGTGGAATCTTTCTAATTAATAAGGTAACTTATAGGAAAGGGGTGATTTTAGATGCAAAATGCAAGTTTTGTAGCTTCATGGAGTGGTGGAAAGGATTCAGCTTTAGCTTATTACCGAGCTTTGCAATTAGGAATGATGCCGAAAAAAGTGCTGACGATGTTTGAAGAAGATGGAGAATTTTCTAAGTCACATGCACTTCCCTTAGAGGTAGTCCAAGCCCAAGTGGACCGACTTGGCGTGCCTTTATTAACAAAAGCAGCTAGTTGGGGTTCATATGAAAACCAGTTTACTAGAGCTATGGATGCTTGCCGGGAAGAAGGAATTACACACGGGGTGTTTGGCGATATCGATCTAGAAGGGCATTTGGAGTGGGTACAAAAGACGTGTGCGAAGTCGGACATCATTGCCGTGCACCCGCTTTGGCAAATCCCAAGAAGAACGGTCGTGGACGAGTTGTTAGCTGAAGGATTCGAAGCTTGGATTGTTGTTGTGAATACAACGATGATGCCCGCTAAGTTTGTTGGAAAAAGATTGACGAGAGATATTGTCGAGGAACTCGAACTTGCGGGCATCGATGCGTGTGGGGAAAACGGCGAGTTTCACACCGTCGTCGTAGACGGTCCGATTTTTTCCTCGCGTGTTCCGGTTATGATTGGGGAACCGCTTGAGAAAGGCAATTATGTGTTCACACACGTCGCGCTTTCGGAGTAGTTTATTGGCTTGTGGCGTTCGGTATGGTGTTTGTCATTTTGAGCGGTTGGTTTGTCGTGTTCACTAGTCGTTTTGTCGCGTTCAGCATACCTTTTGTCTCGTTAGGATTATTTATCCAAATAAGCGACACTTTAATAAGAAAACGCCCTCGTTACTGCAACAAGCCATTGCCATGTATCATTCTCAAATGATGATAGTAAAGGAAGTTTTAGATTCTACGGATGTTCTGGTTGCTACAAAATATCCGGAAATAAAAAAAAGAGCAAAACCTGAATTTAAGGTTTGCTCTCAATTTTCCGATACAGAATACTCTTTTTCCAAACTGGCTATCAGCTATATAGTATTCATCCATCAGCATCTTTAATTCCAGTCAGACAAGGTATTGAAGTGGTTGAAACTTTAGAGTGAATTGATATAACTATTATCATCCGTAGCTGACTAAAGTTACTAACGCCGTCAATCTATTAGATTAGCTTATTTAGCATTAGGTCTTTTTCCATCTGAAATAAGGTGATGAATTCTCTCAATTAATGGTGGCAATTCGCTCATCGATTTGATTGTAAAATCTGCCCCGTTTTGTAAAAAGGATTTTTCTGTTTTAGAGATCACTTTCTCTTGCTCTTCTTTAGATAAAGCATTAAATTCATCTAAACTTAATCCCATTTCAGAGCTGCCGATCACGACACCCACTGCCCAAACACCTGCATTTATTGCCTCTTTAATATCTGAAGTAGTATCTCCTACTTTTACGACTTTCCATGATGCTGATAATTTTAATGCCTCCATATTGCGATATATCATATAAGGATACGGTCTTCCCAAAGAATTTGTTCCATCTGGTGTAATATAAAAATCTGGATCATAGCCTTTTTTCAAAGCATTAGGAACAACAACATCCATCATAGTTTGTGTATATCCTGTTGTTGAACCGATTTTCAATCCTTTGCTTCTTAATACTTGCACAGTCTCCACAACCTCTGGAATTGGATCTGTATACTCGCTTAAAGAAGACATGAGCGCAGTTTCAAATTCAGAATATAGATTCTCTACATCTTGTTCATTAAATGGTCTTTTGTATTTTTCTTCCCATTTTGTCGAGATTCTTGGCATGGACAGCATCGCGCGAATATGGTCAATTTTCAACATTCCCATTGGTTCTCTTGCTTCATCCATGGTTACTTCAATACTTGCATTTTTAAAAATATCAATAAACACGTTTACTGGTGCAAAGCAACCAAAATCCACTGTTGTACCAGCCCAATCTAAAATAATTCCTTCTACATTGTTCATTATTTATTCACTCCCATGTAAGATTCTATAATAGTGCATAATTGTTCCATATCGGCTTCATAAATTTCACCAATATTTCCGATTCGAAATGTATTTTCATTCGTCAATTTTCCAGGATAAAGTACGTAGCCTTTTTCTTTAACAAATGTATAAAAGTGTTCAAAATTAAAGCAATCATCCGGAAAAAGAAAAGTTGTAATAATAGGAGATTGTTTTTCTTTTGATATATAGGCTTGAAATCCTATTTTTTCAAGTCTCTCTCTTAATATCCGATTATTATTCTGATAACGGGAAAACCTTGCTGGAATGCCACCTTCTTCATCTAATTCATCTAGGGCTTTAGAAAAAGCAGCTACTACATGTGTTGGAGAAGTAAAACGCCATTTCCCATCCTTGTCCATTTCCTTCCATTGATCATATAAATCAAATGACAAACTGCTCGAATTACCTTCACAATTCATTAGCTTCTCTAGTCTAGCAATGACAAAAGCAAAACCAGGAACTCCTTGAATACATTTATTGGCACTGCTAATTAAATAATCAATCCCTAGTTCAGGAACATTCATCTCCATTCCACCGAAACTGCTCATGGCATCAATGATTAACGTTTTCTCAAATTCCTTTGATAGTTTTGAAATCGTCTCAAGTGGATTTAATATGCCTGTTGTTGTTTCACAATGGACCATTACTATATGCGTAATGTTTTGATCCTCTTTTAGAATACTTCTAATTTCTTCTTCGCTTGGGTATTCATCGTAAGCTACGCTGTATTCTCTATATGCTAGTCCAATATAGTTAGCAATTTTTACAATTCTTTCTCCATAGGCACCATTCGTTACAATTAAAACCTTATCTTGATTCGATATAGTTGAATTCATCACCGCTTCAACGGCAAATGTTCCACTTCCTTGCATGAGTACAGTTGTATATTCTTCTTGATCAGCTCCGGCTAATTCGAGAAGCTTAGCTCTTATTTTTTGTGTAATGGCTTTATAGTCATTGTCCCAAGTACAACGGTCTAAAAGCATTTCCTCTTTCACTCTACTTGTCGTTGTCAAAGGTCCAGGTGTTAAAAGTTTGTAGTGATTCATGGTTCTATATAATCTCCTTCATTTATGAATTTAGTTAGAAGTTGCTGGAAGGTAACGTTTTTTCAAACGGGTTGAAATGACCTCTAATAGAAAAGCAATAATGAGAATTGCGTAGGTAATAAAGCCAACCTCCCGCAGATCGAAGTAGAAGCTAGATGCCATAAAAAGCTCAAATCCGATTCCGCCTGCTCCAGCTGCTGCACCCATTGCTACTGCTACACCAAAATTAATTTCAAATCGCAAGAAAACCCATGATAGTAAATAGGTAAATGTAGATGGTATGACACCGCTTCTTACGATATGCCACCAGTTCGCACCAGTTGATTGCAGCGCTTCAAAGATTCCTTTATCGACTTCTTCAAAGCCTTCCGAAAATGCTTTTACTAAATAAGCGATAGAATGCAATAGCATCCCCAAAACCGCCGCTTCACTTCCTAACCCAGCGGCAATCGCAAAGATTAACACCCATAATACCGTTGGAACAGCCCGAATAATCGCAACAAAGACACGAACAATTCTTGATACCCATACAGGAGCTAAATTCGTTGCGGCCATCAAAGAAAGGAAAAAAGCAATTATGGCACCGATAATCGTAGCTAAGAACGCTAAACTAAGTGTAATTCCAACTTGATAGATGGCTTCTCCCAAATTAAAATGACTTAATGCCGGCTCAAGAAACATCACTTTCAAGTTATAAGCTGTTTCCGAAATCGCTGAACCTAATTCAAGCCCTGCATAGTTAAAAAATAGAAAGGAAACAACCGTCAAAATTGTCAGAATCAATAACGTCCATCTTACGACTTGATCACCCTTGTTACCCGATTTTATTCGAATCTGGCCGTTTTTCTTTCTATTAATATAGGTTGCTACCATTATAGAATCACCTTCCGTACATAATTTGAAATAAGATCCACAATAATAACGGTAATGACAATACATAATGTCACAAGTGCTACGGCATTATAATTTAACATCTTATAATACATATCAAACGTATATCCAATTCCCGTACCCGTTAAGATCCCTACCAAAGTAGCATTTCTAATATTGGTTTCCACCATAAACAATACCCAGCTGAGCATCTGTGGCAAGCATTGTGGAATAACTGCCTTACTCACAACTTGGAAATAGGTTGCCCCCGTTGCAGTTAATGCTTCAACAGAACTTTGACTGGCTTCATCAATCGATTCGATAAATGCCCTTGTTAAAAATCCTACTGTCCCAATAAATAGAGCGAGAAATCCTGTTACTGAATTTTGCCCAAAAGAAATAAGCAAAACCAAGGACCATGCGACAACTGGAATATTTCTTGATACGGAAGCAATAAAACGAGCAAATACACTTAAGAAGTTGTTTACTTTTGTTGTTTTTGATCCAAATACCCCTAAGAAAAGAGAAACAACAGCCGCTATAGTTGTTGCAGCAATAGACATAAAGATGGTTTCAGCTAATTTTTCTAGGATCTTTGGCAATTTATCAAACGACTCCTGTGTCACCATTAAATTGGAAAAGATCCAACCTATAGCTTTAGGGATTGTCGCCATCCCCTCTACAAAGTTAAATGTTGTAATAACTGATGAAAAATAGGTAAGAACAATGATGATGAGAAGAAAGATTACTGTCTGCCATCTGCTTTTTCGCATCGTTTTTTCATTCACGGTCATTTCTCCTTACGCTGTTATTAAATCTTTGGTTTTGGTTCCGTAGATTTTGTGAATTTGTTCGTCAGAAAGCTCGCGGCCATTTCCATTAAATACAACTTCACCACTATTTAACCCAATAATTCGATCTGAATAGTGTTGTGCCACTTCCACTTGGTGTAAATTCACTAAACATGTAATGCCCATTTCCGTACTAATCGATTTTAAATGGTCCATGATCACCTTAGAAGAATTCGGATCAAGTGAAGCAATTGGTTCATCACATAGAATCAATTTAGGTTCTTGAATAAGCGCTCGGCATATCCCTACACGTTGCTGCTGACCACCGCTTAATTGGTCACATCGCTTATAAGCATGTTCATGAATTCCTAGTTTCTCCAACAGGTAAAAGGCATGTTCTTTTTCCTCTTCTGTATATCTGCCTAGTATTCCTTGTAGCGTTGTTTTATAACCAAACCGACCATGTAACACATTCTCAATCACCGTCAAACGAGGTACGAGATTATAGTGCTGAAACACCATCCCAAAATTTGTTCGCAATTTACGTAACTCTTTTTTACTTAAACTTCCAACATCTTGATTGTTAAAAATAATCTTTCCTTCATTAAATTCAACCATTCGATTCATACAACGCAGCATGGTAGACTTACCAGCACCTGATGGACCAATGATAGAAACAAATTCTCCTGCTGTTATTTCAAAATTAATATTCTTTAGTATTTGTTTGTCTGTTGTATATGATTTACCAAGTCCTTCTACCTTTAACAAAGACATTCGAAATGACTCCTTTTTGGTTTAATTAGCAAGTAAGAGTGTACATAACGAATATCCCCCTAGGCACACTCTTCTTCCTATACAGTTTTACCTATCGATGAAGTGGTGTATTATTTTGAAAGTTCTCGGATTGGATCATACCATTTATCTTCTACAGCAATCAGTCTTTCTTTCCCCTTTTTCGTGAATAAAGCTGACTGTTCTGAATCTACAGGAGCAAAGATTTTTTCATTGTTTGCAAATTCATCTGAAGTTAATAAGGCTTGAATTTTATCAAAATCCTCTTGACCAATTACATCCATGTTTACTACGAATGGCTCATTTAATACAGGTGTTACACTCATTAATGTAAATTCCTTTCCTGCAACCGTATTAAAAGGTTCTGCTGCAACATCTTTTACGTGATAAACAGCACCAACTGTATTTTCATCTCCTTCAGCAATCTCCACATAGTCTTCCACACATGTATCACAAAATGCTGCAACATCTGCATTACCAGTTAATAAATTAACTGCGGAGCCTTGATGAGAGCTACCAAATAATACTTGAGAGAATAACGAGCCGCCTTCCATTAAATCCTCTTGCGTTAAATCTGCATATTTTTCTTGTTGTGTGAAATGACTTAAAACGTTAGAAGCTGGAACCTTAAAACCTGATGTTGAGCTATTAGATACGAAAGAGATCTTTTTATCTGCTATTGTATCAAGTGAAAATTCTCCATTTACTTTGTACTTGTCCTGTTCGTCTACATTAACTGCTAACCAGCTATGATATTTAGCATCCTCCAAAGTACCGGATTCACCAGATTTCACTGCAATTGTATGAATCGAATCATTTCTATTTTTTGCTTGGACATAACTTTGTGAACCCGTAAATGCAATGTCCGCATTGTTATTCACTAATGTTTCAATTGCAATGGCATAGTCAGTTGTTAATTGATGCTCTACTTTTTTACCTGTAGCCTCTGAAATCAGTCGTCCAATTTCTTCACGGGACGATTTCATATCTTGACCAGATTCGTTTGGATACCAAACCATTTTAATCACATCATCCACTTCCGCAACACCATCATTACCTCCAGCGCACGCCGTTAACAAAACAGTTAATACTAAGAGCATTGTGAACATAAATTTAGTTTTCATTATTATTCTCCTTTTTTAAAAAACAGAATTTTTAAATTTTTAACTAGATTTGTTGTCTAGCTTCAGCGTTTTTCTTATTAATAGATAGATAGAAGAATTTGTGTAACATCTTCTTTTGTTAAAGCAACTGGGTTATTATCCATCCGGCCCTTTGTAAAGGCGTTACTGGAGATTTTTTCAATTAATTCTTCATTCGCCTTGTAATCTCTGAGCCTGCTTGAGAAACCAGATAGTTGATGGAAATACTCGATAAGCTCTTGTATTTCACTGACACTGCTTACTCCAAAGGCTTGAAGCAGCTTATCGTTTTCAATAATCGAGTCAAAATTAATTTCCATCACTTTTGCCAAGGTGATGCTTGCCGCAATCCCGTGAACCATTCCAAGTTCCAATGTAAGAGGATACGAGATGGAATGGCATGCCGTTGTTCTTGTGTTGCTAAAGGCTAGACCTCCATACAAGCTTCCTAAAGCAATTTCTTTCCTTACTGTGATGTCATTCGGATGTTTTAATACACTTTCAAAATTGTTGACAATCCGATTGATTGCTTCTAATGAATAGATTCTAGAAATTTCATTAGAGTTTTTTGACCAGTAAGCCTCAGTAGCATGACATAAAGCATCTAAAGCGGTTGCCGCCGTTATTTCCTTCGGTAATGAAGCTGTCAGAGTTGAGTCAATGATAGCGGTATGTGCATATAGTTTTTCCCAATCAACTGACATTTTTACTCCGTTAGCGCGATCCCAAATTGTTGCCCAGCAAGTAACCTCGGAACCCGTACCTGAGGTTGTCGGAATCCCAATCCAGGGTACGAAATTTTGACTCTCTATATAAAGCTTTTGGTTAATGACAGTGCGTAAAGCAGAGGTAGAATCTATTTTCATATTCTTTATAGCAGCTAAGGACTTTGAAAGATCCAGAACGCTTCCCCCACCAATTCCTACTATGCATTGATAATCAAAGCTTTCAATTTGTTTATAATAGTGAAACAAGTCTTCTATATCAGGATTGGATATGTTCACTGCTAATTGTTTGACCTCAAAACCCTCAAGACCTTTGTAGAGGGTACGTCCAGCCTCAGTTTCTAAAAAATCACCTCCTCGATGTAAAAGGACAATATTTTTTAATTGAGGATTAATTGTATTTAAGACTTCCTCGATAACATTTATCGTAGCTATTTTAATTTTTACTGGATTATAATAGTTTCCCATTCAGTTTTTTCCCTTCTTTTTCGGTTTTTGTTTACTTACAATGCAAGATTAGTCCGTTTTTTGCTGTTTTACAAGTGGTTTTACACTTTAATTACATAACATTTACACTTTTTTCATAAAGAATATATACTTTTAACTTTACACATTGCTTTTTTGTGCATCGTTTTGCTTTTTTCAGATTTGTGATATTATTTTTATAAAGTTATATAAGAGAATAGGGGGAGTAGTTCGTGATGCTACAAGAACAAAGACATCAAATGATTGAATCCTTTTTAAAACAGCAAAAAGCTGTAAAAGCTTCTGAGCTCGCTACTTTATTGGATGTCTCAATCGATACTGTAAGAAGAGATTTAGAGGTTCTTGAGAATAAAGGAAACGTAAAACGCGTTCACGGCGGGGCTGTTTTAATCCAAAATACTGATAATGTTGTAAACAAGCTTTTTAATGAAAGAGAAGTCAAAAATCTAGAAAAAAAAGAAGAAGTTGCCTCTGTAGCAATTGAATTAATTGAAGAGGGGCAAGCGATTGCTCTAAACGGCGGGACTACGACGATCGAAATTGCAAAAGCACTTGTTGGAAGGTTTAAAAGATTAACCATTATTACAAACGATCTTCGTATTTTATCGATTCTTGGAGAGAACAAACATTTCAATGTCATCCTCACTGGAGGCTTTTTTAATCCAGATGAATATACATTATATGGGAAACAATGTGAAGAAGTCTTGTCTAATTTCAATATTGATATTGCTTTTATCACGGTGAATGCATTATCACTTGAACACGGTTTAACCGATTTTAGAATGCATGAAGTAGGCGTTATTCAAACTATTATGTCACGGACAAAATATAAAGTAGTAGTTGCTGATTCATCAAAGTTTGAGACATCTTCTTACATCAATATTTGTCCACTAAAGGATATTGACTTGATCGTTACCGATAGTTCATTATCATCTAATATGGTAGAGGAATATAGCAAACATGATATTCGGATTCTTTCTCCACATTAAGCCACTATACTGCTTGTTCACCTAAACCGGCACCCTAGTTTAGGAGTAACATTTCACATTTCGGCCTTCGAAATCTACTTGATGTTCTGGGCATAATAATAGACCATCAAAATGATGGTCCTGTTTATACAGATAGGTAAGGGTTTGAAGTTATCGCTCACTTTTCCTCCACATTATGGGGCTCAATTCCTTCAATCATTTGGCTTTCGGCACGCCACTTAACTGTCTACACTTTAAAAAATAATGTAAATTTTACGACAAATTAGTCCTTTCCTTTAACATATCCATTTTTAAAAAAGGGCTTTCCGTCAGCCGGAAAGCCCTTTTCTTATTATCTACTAGCTTTTACTGGAAAGTAGCGATTTTTCAATTGAGTAGACATAATCTCCAAAACAACCGCTAGCAATAGAATCATATAAGTGATTAATCCAACTTCACGCATATCAAAGTAAAATCCTGATGCCATGAACAGTTCAAATCCTATACCTCCCGCTCCTGCTGCAGCTCCCATTGCGACAGCTACAGAGAAGTTGATCTCAAATCGCAAGAACGTCCATGATAACAAATAAGTGAACGTAGATGGTAAAACTGCATGTGTGACGATATGCCACCAGTTAGCACCCGTTGCCGTCAGTGCTTCTAAAATTCCTTTATCGACTTCTTCAAAAGCTTCCGAAAATGCTTTGACCAAGTAGGCAATTGAGTGGAAAAGCATTCCTAGTACAGCTGCTTCACTTCCTAGTCCAGCAGCAATTGCGAAGATTAGAACCCATAAAACAGTTGGTACCGCGCGAATGAAGGCAACTAAAATTCGTATCGCCTTGGACATCCATGGATTTGATAGATTCGTTGCCGCCATCAACGCTAAGAAAAATGCAATCACAGCGCCAAGAATCGTTGCTAGAAAGGCTAATCCAAGTGTAATACCTACTTGATAAATTGCTTCCCCCCAAGTGAAATGGCTCAAAGCTGGCTCCAAGAACATTGTTTTCAAGTTATAAGCCGTTTCGGGGATGGCCTTGGCCATATCTAGTCCTGCATAATTGAAGAAGAAAAAGGCAAGTATTGTTAAAAGTGATAAAATGACGATTGTCCCGGTCATGACTTGCTCTACCTTGTTGCCCGATTTAATCGATATTCGACCGTTCGCTCTCCGTTTTACATAAGATGAAGTGGCTTCCATTATAAAATCACCTTCCGTATTCTGTTTGATATAAGCTCAATAATAATTACGGAGAGGACGATCGTAAAAGTAACAAGTGCTACCGCATTATAGTTAAGCATCTTATAATACAAGTCAAAAGAATATCCAATTCCCGTCCCTGTTAAAATGCCAACTAATGTGGCGCTACGGATGTTCGTTTCTATCATAAACAAAATCCAGCTGATCATTTGAGGTAGACATTGAGGAATAACTGCTTTGAAGACGATCTGAAAGTAAGTAGAACCTGTAGCTCGGAGCGCCTCTACCGCACTATGACTCGCTTCATCTATTGTTTCAATAAATGCTCTCGTTAAAAAGCCTAAAGAGCCTACAAATAATGCCAAGTATCCTGTTATCGAATTTTGACCAAAAGATAAAAGTAGTATTAATGCCCAAGCAACCACTGGAATATTTCGTGCGACAGAAGCAACAAATCGTGCGATTACGCCTAGTACATTACTAGTACCTGTTGTCTTAGAGCCCATTAACCCTAAAAATAATGAAAAGATTGTCGCTGTTGTAGTAGCAGCAATAGACATAAGGATCGTCTCGGCTAATTTCTTTAGTATTTTCGGTAATCTTTCGAGCGTTTCTGGCGTAATATACAGATTAGAAATTATCCATGTAGCTGCATTCGGTAATGTTGTAATTCCATGAATTATGTTAAAATTTGTAACGTCAGATGCTATATACGTAAACACAATAATAATTGCTACCCAGATAATCGTTTGCCATTTTCGCTGGCTCCGCATTTCTTTTTCATTCACGTCTAGTTGCCCCTTACACAGTGACTAGTTTTCTAGTCTCTACCGTTTTTGTCCCATAAATTTCATCTGTATTATCGGCAGTAAGCATGAAGCTCGGACCGTCAAATACGACATTACCTTTACTTAAACCAATAATACGATCCGAATAACTACATGCAATTTCCACTTGATGAAGGTTTACGATGCATGCAATATTAAGTTCTTTCGTAATCGATTTTAAGTAATCCATAATAACTTCAGAGGAATTTGGATCTAGTGAAGCGATTGGTTCATCACAAAGCACAACTTTTGGTTCCTGAATGAGAGAACGCGCAATACCAACGCGTTGCTGTTGTCCACCGCTTAATTGATCACATCTTTTATACGCATGATCTGCGATACCTAACTTTTCTAATAGGAAAAATGCGTGCTCTTTTTCAATCTCGGTAAATCGATTAAATACACCTTGTAGCGTTGTTTTATATCCTAAACGACCGTGTAATACATTTTCAATAACAGATAAGCGGGGTACGAGGTTATAATGCTGGAAGATCATTCCGATATTAGTGCGCATTTTACGTAATTTTTTTTTGTCTAGACTTCCCACATCTAGACCATCAAAAATGACATTTCCTTCATCGATTTCAACCATTCGATTAATGCATCGTAATAGCGTCGATTTTCCTGCTCCCGACAGACCGATAATGGAAACAAATTCTCCAGCTTCTACTTCAAAACTAACATCCTTTAATACTCTCGTTTGTGCATTATAAGATTTACCTAAATTTCTCACTTCAACTAAAGACACGCTTTTAACCTCCTTTTTTGTAAATTAGAGCATGCACGATAAGACATGCATGCTCTATTTGTTCAAAAGTACATTCAATTAATTAGAAAGCTCACGGATTGGATTAAACCATGCATCTTCCACTTCTGCAAATCTTTCATTTTCTGTTTTGAAGAATAATCCTGGTTCTCCAGAATCTTTTGGAACGAAGATCTTTTCATTATTTGCTACTTCATCAGAAGCGAATAATTTTTTTAATGTATCATAATCTTCTTGACCTAATGCTTCTAGGTTTGCTGCGAATGGTGCATTTAATACCGGTGTCACTGACATTAAAATAAATTCTTTTCCAGTTACTGTGTTAAAAGGTTCTGCTGCATCGTCCTTTACTTTATAAACAGATCCTACTTTGTTTTCTTCGCCTTTTACAACTTCTACATAGTTTCCTACGCAAGTGTCACAGAAAGCTGCAACTTCTGAATTGTTACTTAATAAGTTAACTGCCGAACCTTGGTGTGAGTTGCCGAATAATACTTGTGAGAATAGTGGTCCGCCTTCCATTAAATCTTCTGGAACTAAATTTTCAAAGCCAGATTTTTTGGCATAATGTCCAATAATTGATGATGACGGGACAACAAAACCTGATGTTGAACTATTCGATACAAAAGACATACTTTTTTGTTCTAATGTATCTAATGAAAATTCTCCGTTCACTTTAAAATCATCTTGTGCGTCTACATTTACTGCTAACCAGCTGTGATACAATGCATCATCTAATGTTCCTGATTTACCAGTAGGTACAACTAATGGTTGAATAGCATCGTTTCCATTTTTCGCTTCGATATAACCTTGTGCTCCCATAAATGCAAGGTCTGCATTATTATTGATCAATGTTTCAATGGCAATTGCATAATCCGTTGTTAATTGGTGTTCTACTGTTTTGCCTGTTGCTTCTTCAATTACTCGACCAATTTCATCACGAGAAGCTTTCATATCTGTACCAGATTCATTTGGGTACCAGGCAATTTTAATTACGTCATCCACTTTTGCTTCTTTAGCTCCAGCTGTTCCTTCTGAGCATGCTGATAATAATAGAGCAACTACTAAAAACAGGCTAATTCCAAACCAACTTTTCTTCATTAATAATTCTCCTTTTCGCTAAATAAAATGGCAGTGCAATGTTGACAGTTCACCTTACTATTACATTGAACCATATTATTTTTTACAATTGTGGGAATTTACAGTAACTTTATATACTATTAACTTAATTTACATCAACTTTTTTAAACGTTAAGAAGATTAGATGGGCTAGAAAACTCTCCAAGTTCAATCGTCGTCCCGTACAAACCGTGGTAATCTGACCCACCTGTCATTACAAGGCCAAATTGCTGTGCTAAAGCTTCTACTTTTTGATAATCTTCCGCTGTATGATCTGGATGATTTCTTTCAATTCCTCCTAAACCATATGGCACAAGCTGTGGAATCAGATCATACGAATCTAGTTGACCAGGGTGTGCTACGACAGCAAGTCCCCCGTCTGCAACAATTGCTTTCACAGCATCGACTGCATCAATGTATACAATGTCCCCTGATGCTACCCCGTCTCCTTTAAACAAGCTTTTATACAATTGCTTATATGCAGGAGATGTATAGTCGGCTTCTGTTAAATGACGCATAATATGCTGTTTGTAAATCGTCTCTGAAGGCTTAGCTGTTTCTATGATTTGTTGGATATCTAGTTCATATCCTGCGGTTTGGATTTGTTCTATTTGCCAAAGGGAATGAGCTTGCCGTCGTTTGAGTAAATTATCGCAAATTGATCGAATATGTACTGCGTTGGCATTATAGTTATAACCTAGCACATGTACTTTACGATCTCTTTTAAAGTCATACGCAGAGATTTCAATACCTGGTATGACTTCTATTCCGTAGTTTTCACCGAGTATTGTCACTTCATGTCGTCCTTTAACGGTATCGTGATCGACAAAACTAATTTGTGTGACACCGCGCTCCTTTGCAAGCTTCATCACTTTTTCGGCTGTTTCAGATCCGTCTGAGTAGCTACTATGAACATGTAAATCAGCTTTCATGACTTACTACCTCTTTTGTGGTAGCCAGTTGTCTTGTTTGCATGTCGTAAACCTTGTCGCATAATCCATCCATAAATTCGATATCATGAAAAATTCCAACTAAAGTGGTGCCTTGTTTTTTTAGTTTCTCGATGATTTCTCGAACTTTTATTTTGGATTGTTGGTCCAAGCTTGCAGTTGGTTCATCCAGTAGTAATAGTCTAGGCTTCTTCACAGTTGCCATCGCAATGTTTAGTCGTAACTTTTCCCCACCGGAAAATGTATTTGGATAGCTGTCCCATAGTTTTGGATCCAATTCAAAATGAGCTAATGCTTTTTCTGCTTCTTCGATTGCAACTGTTTCCGACTCACCCATTTCTAGTAATGCATTCGTTACGAGCTGGCGACATGTTGTTCTTGGCATCACACTTAGAAACTGTGACACATAGCCAATTTCATATTTTCTCAAGTACAACATTTGTCTTTCTGAGATTTGTGCCAAATCAATTTCTCCAAAGCGTTCGGAGTCGTACATAATTTTCCCTTTATCAGGTAAATACGTTCGATAAATACTTTTTAGTATGGTGGACTTTCCGCTACCACTCTTACCGACAATACCGATGAATTCTCCTGCTTCCAACGAAAGATTGATATTTTCGATAGCGGGCATCGTTTTTCCTAAATGATGAATGGTGAATCGTTTGCCAAAATCCACTATTTCTAGCATTGCCATATGACTATCTCCTCGTTTCGTTATTTAATCCGGTAATTGGTCGTCGTTATTAATGCACCATTAACCATTGTTGCAGTTAGCATTGGATATCCATCTTCCATTCTTTCAATGATAAGAATGTCGGCTTTTTTCCCAACTTTTATCGAGCCTAGTTCTTCATCCATGCGTACTGCTTTTGCAGGATTAAGTGTGACCATCATGAACATTTTGTGTAAATCATTTCCTTGTTTTTCATGTAAATCAAATATGGCATGTAATAATGCTGCAGGGTAATAATCGCTACAAAGAATATCAACACAATCATGCGTAATCGCTTCTGCTGCAGATAAGTTGCCAGAGTGTGATCCACCAAGCAACACATTTGGTGCACCTGCAATTGTATGTAAACCGATTTCTTTTGCTTTTTTAGCGACTTCTAGCGTAATAGGAAACTCACTTATTGTCGTTCCGAATGATTGCACTAATTCTAATTTCTTTATATCATCATCGTCATGCGAGGCAACCGCAATTCCTCTAGATAAAGCGATATCTGCCACTTCTTTTATTTTTTCAATCGTTAAATACTCCGTACTTTGTCGTTCCGCAATGAGCACATTTACGTCATCATCCGAAATATTACGGTATCCTTTTAATGTTTCGCGGTACACTTCTAAATTACGGTATTGTCCTTGACCAGGAGTATGATCCATAAAGGATAGTAAATGTACTTTACCGTCTTCGATGTTTTGGACAAGACTCTCTACTTCATCGATATTGTCTATTTCAAAACGTGCATGTAAACGGTGGCGTATTAAATGCAATTCATTATGCGTCGCATCAATCGCATCTACCATTCGCTGAATATTTTTCGGATTTCGCATCGGTTTATGAGTAAATACGTCTTCTTTGTAAAAAGAAAGAGAATGGAACATCGTCGTTATTCCATGGCTGATTAATATTTTCTCTGCTTCTCTTAAACTAATATTGAAGTCCATCATGCTCGTCGGTCTTGGCGATGCAACTGTTTCGATATAATCGGAATGAATATCGATAAAACCTGGTGAAATATATCCACCTCTTGCATCGATCACTTGCGCATTTGGATAATTTATTATGTCTGCTTCCGGGATAATCGATTCAATGATCTCTCCCACAACAACGACTGCTTTTCCTTCGATAATTCCTTCTTCTGTTATAACTTTTCCGTTATGAATAATATACAAAGTGGTCGTTCCTCCTATAGTAATGAGTAGACTAATTGTTGCGTGTACTCATGTTGTGGGTCTTCTAACACTTGGTCCGTTAAACCTTCTTCGATAATTTTCCCGTTCAGTAAAACAATGGTGCGGTCTGCGAGCATACGTATAACGGCTAGATCATGTGATACGACAATCATGCTAATCCCTAAATCACGTTGGATTACTTTGATTAAATCGAGTACATTTGCTTGTACAGATAAATCTAGCCCTGTTGTTACTTCATCCAAAAACAATATCGGTGGATTGTTTGATAATGCTTTCGCAATTTGAACACGTTGTTGCATCCCTCCAGAGAAGTTTCTCGGTTCTTCTTTCATACGATGCAACGGGATATGCACGTTTTCTAGCAGCCTTTTACTCGTCGCTTCCATTTGACCAACGTTTCGGTTTCCAGCCGCGATTAGTTTCTCCGCTATATTACCAACCGAAGAAAAGTTCATTTTCAATCCTTGCACTGGATTTTGATAAACCATACCATACACATGATTTCGGATGGAGCGCTTTTGCTGCGCGGACATTTCAAATACATTGTTGTTCGCCAATTCGGGCGTGTCGATATACGCTTCTCCTGATGACACATCGCTATCAAAGTATAAACATTGCATCATCGTCGATTTTCCACTTCCACTTTCCCCAACAATCCCTAATATTTCTCCTGGATACAAGTCGAATGAAATATCTTGGCAAGCATACACGGTGCCACAGCTCTCGCAAAAGTTTTTCACTAGTTTCCTAGTTTCCACTTGTCGACACTCTGCACACCCTGTACCGAACTGCTTTTGTAGATTTCTAACTTGTAATATTGGCACTTCATGCATAGCTCGTTTGCACCTCCGCTTCTGCTTTCTTATTCAACTGCTCTATACAGTAGCTTGTATCATTACATTGATGAATCGTTTCTCCGGTTTCCGGGTCGGTTAATTCATCTAAAAAGACATCTGTTGAACTACATAAGTGACAATGTTTGTCTTCAAAAGCTTCTACCGTAAATGGATAATCTTCAAAAGCAAGTGATTTTACATTTGTATAAGGGGGTACTGCATATATTTTCTTTTCTCTCCCTGCTCCCAGTAGTATTAAAGCTTCTGATTGGTGCAGTTTGGTGTTATCAAATCGAGGTATCGGACTAGGAGCCATTACATACCGATTATTTACATACACCGGATGGTCTGCACCAGTAGCCGTCTTGCCGTATTTCATAATTTGTTCGAATAACATGAGCCACACGCCGCTATAATCATCTTCTGCATGCATTCTCTTTGTCATATATTCGCTCGCTTCCACTTTGCGTAGTGGTTCCGGCATTGGAACTTGCAGGACGATAATTTGATCTTCGTTTAATATCACTTCTGGAATACGGTGTCTCGATTGGATGATGCTCGCTTTTTCCGTTTGTTCGGTTAGCTCAACGCCAGTGGTTTCATGGACTAACTTTTTTATGCTTACGGCATTAACAGACTCGTCTGCTCCTTGGTCAATCACTTTCAACACATCGGATTTTCCGATAATGGAAAGTGTAATTTGCAAACCACCTGTGCCCCAACCTCTCGCAATAGGCATTTCTCTAGAAGCAAACGGCACTTGGTAGCCAGGAATCGCAACAGCCTTCATAATCGCCCGACGAATTTCTTTTTTTGAACCTTCATCGAAAAAAGCAAAATGCGTATTAGTTTTCAACTTCCTGCACCTCTTTCTTCACTTGACGTACACTATCCAGTCTGGATTGGAACGTCACATAATGCGGTAATTTCAAGTGGGAAATAAACCCTGTCGACTCCACAGAATCGATGTGCAATAAAACAAATTCCTCGTCATGTGTAGGAAAGTTAGCTTCTGGGTGCTCGAGACATTGATCTAAAATACTCATAGCAATCGCCTTCGTTTCATTTTGCCCATAGCAAATGCCGTAGCCAATTTCAAATTGTAATTCATATTCATTGTTGGCATTTTTCACTTGTGTCGGGACAAATGACTCCACTTCTGTTATTTTAATGTCACCGATATAAAAGTCGTCATCTGTATCGTGTTCCATTTCATTTGGATGGCCTACATAAATAGGAACAGCGCCAACACGCACTTCGCCGACGTTCGGATGCACTTGCCCGTATCCTCGTAAAGAAGCATATCCAAGAGATGTGACAGCTCCCGTTTGCCCACGCGTCAATACTTGTAGTCTCTCACTTCTAGTAGAAGGAAATTGTAAACTTTGTTTGGTAATGTCTTTAGGCGCTGTGTTGTTTTCCTCGTATTTCTCAAACAGCCCTTCTTCGCGTAAATAATCTACTACTTTAGGGAAATATTTCACTTCCTCGAAAGTTTCTACCTGCTGCAATTCCTCTTGGTAGTTGTTTAGCCACTGCTGGATGCTTTCTGAACTTTCACCTAGCAAATCAAAATCTAATAATCGATGCGTGTAATCATAAGTAGCACCTAATAGTTGACCACCTGGGATATCTTTAAAACTTGCGGAAATGCGACGTTCGACTAGCATAGCCTCGGGTTCCACAGTCTTACTGTAATAAGAGCGAGGCAATGTAGATCGATGCGCACGCATAAGGAAAACGGCTTCTTCCATACTACCTTCCGCTTGTTTAATCGCTAGCGCCGCTAGGAAAGGTGAATATAAGCTACTTTCGGACATTACTTGATCAATCATTCCACGCATCGTGGACATAATGGTATGGATCTCTATTGTTTCCTGTCCTTTTAGACGCTCGTATTTTAAACGTTTAATAGAGGCATCAATTGCTTGTGTACCACCTTTTACTGGAACATAACCCATTAGCTCACCCCCGTAATTTCCACTGTAGTTGTACGAGGAATGCAGACAACTTGGGCATTCTCATCTGTGATAATCAAGTCGATGCCTAGTGGATATTCCTTCGTTCGTTCGTTTCTTGCTTGCCACAATGTCCGGCTTAAACTTGTATGTAGCCTAGCTTCATGTTGTATACCAGGACCAGTTAATGTTAGTTCGCCCGAATTAGATAAGGTTGAACTTTCCATAATCCATATCGAAGAATGTTGCGGATCAATGAGCGTGCCATTTTTACACTCCGCGATAGCATGTTTAATGGACTCTTCTGTATCTTTCTGAAGAATAATAATAAAATCCGCTTCGTTAATCGGTGCATATTTTGAGGATGTATATGCGGAAATTTTATCTATTAAGTTTTGTTGCTCTGTTGAAAGAATATGAAATGTCACTTCTGCATCTAGAAATGTCATCGCACTTAAGATAGTTGCCTCAAAGCAAGGTAGATTGTAATCTACTTGTTCTGCGATTTCTGATAAAGAAGAAATTGTGCCTGGTCGTGACATACTGTGCAATATTTTTCTGTAAACTTGTTGCAAATCATGTACTTGATCAATTGCCATACCTTTCCCTCCTGTTAGACTTCCATTGTTTCAAAGCTGACTTTCGTCTTGAAAAGCTCAGCTTGTTTTTTCGCGCGTTCCTTTGTGATCTGTTTTTCCACTTCAATTAGTTGTGTTTGCCACATAGTTGTTTCTGGTAATTCTGCTTTATATGCTGCATCGATTATTGCAAGGTGTTTGGCAAGTTCATCTTCTATGCCTACAACGATTCCTATACCGATGCAATTATTTATCTCTACCTTTGCTTCTGTTATAAGAACTTCTCCTATATAAAATAAGGAGTTTTTAGCGGACTCACGCATTTTGATCATCGTTAATCCATATTGCGGTGCCAGAATTTCTTTGCATTCATATGCATCTATAATCGTTTCTGCTAGCTTTTGTGCTAAGTGGCCATTTTCTTGAATAAGAATCTCGGTTCTTCTTCTTCGTTTCATAAGGTTGAATCCTCCTTTGCAAGTTCATCTTAACTTGTTGCCAAGTTGCTGTGTTTTAAGGTATCGTAAATGTTTGTAAATTTTCTTAATAATTGGACTCATTTAGTTGGCATGTTCGGTATATTTTACGATGAAAAAACTGCCTTAATAATCGATAGTTCATGCATAATATAGGGATAATGCGTCGTAAGAAGTGAAGTGTCCGCTGTGATTTTCACTGCAGGGCGGACGCTTTCCGCCGGGTGAGCGATGAACCATCGCCGACGCTGCGCGTTCGCCTGCGATGGTTCATCTGTCTCACTCATCCGGCAGGAGTCGCCGCCCTTCCGCTTCAATTCATGAGAATTTCTTTCTAATTTAGTGTCTGCAGTTCGGAGATGTAAATTGCTCAGGTTCACTGTGTGCTATTTAGTAAACCTAATTAGAAAATGCTGTCTCTAACATAAAAGGAATTGGATAAAAGCCTAATTAACTCAACCATTTGTTGGGATAAACCACCTTATTCATCGGCGTCTCATTCCAAGTAAACTTGTTATTTCAAGAATTGGTTGCTTTCCATGACTGATTTATTACCCAAGGTCATTTTCTGGATGCACACATGTGAAAAACTGCATAATATTTAGTCTTAGCGAGTCGGTACTGATAAATAAGCAATTCCTTTTGGATTGGAGCGAAAGGGCGGTGACTCCAGCGGAGGCCAACAGGATGTTGGTCACGAAGGCGTTGCCACACGATGTGGCGCTCCTAGCCTTGGTTCCTAAGTGAGTCAGGTGAGACTTCACAACGTACGCGCAAGCGGCGGTGAAGGCTCATCGCTCACCCCACGGAAAGCATCCGCCCTGAAGCGGAAATCCCAGAGGACACTTAACAGAGCTTTCTTACGACGCATTATCTCTATATTGCGATTAATATAGGCATACCTTATGTTGTTTGGTTATACATTTCCCAGAACATAAAAAAAGCAGGTAAAGGACAATTTCGTCCTTTACCTGCTTTTCAATCCATCGTAATATCGTATTTAAATTTATCACTTCGATACAGTATTTTCGTATGTTCGAGCACTTTGTTTGAAGCTACATCGATGCAATCACTTTCCACGACGATGAGCGGTACCATGCTTTTACAAGAAAGTAATTGTTGTTCCTCGGAAGTTGGAAACGTAATGCTTAACAAACTTTTTTGACTTGCAAATTCGCTGTAGCCGAGTTTTCGATAGTAAGCAAACATTGAATCAATCTTTGGACCGTCTTCCGCAATTTCCGGGAACATCTTATCACCCACATAGGAATAGTGAATGGCTATTGGTTCCCCGTTAATATACCGAATTCGTCCTATTTTATAAACATTATCCTCTTTGCTTGCGTTTATTTTTGGATAGAGTTGTTCGTTATACGCTATTTTTTCGCAGAGGATATTCTCTGTTTTTAAATGATACCCTGCTTCTTTCATTTTATCTGTAAAGCTTGTTTTTCCTGTTAAATGTAGCTGAATTTGAGTGGATGCTTCTTTTAAATAACGCCCTTTTCCTTGAACGGAGTAAATATATCCTCGTTCTTCTAATTTTATCAGTGCGTTCCTTACCGTCATTCTGGGCACTTTATAATTGGTAGCAAGTTTGTTTTCTGAAGGTAGTTTTTCCCCGTGCTTCATTGTTTTTGAAACGATTTGATACATGATGTCGTCGATAATTTGTGTTTCCATATCCGCTGAAATAGGGATCCCCCCTTGGTTTTGATCCTTTATTTTAGCTTCATTATACTATAACAATACCTACTATTTACAGAATGTATCTTTCTTCAATTACGTACATTAAGATCGTTTCCACCAATACAACTATCCCAAATATAGTTGCAAGTTTGCTTTTATCTGAAAAATATAAAGCTGCTACGGCTAGAGCAAATATAATAGATTGAAGTATAATTCTTAATGGAACTGACACTGGATGGGAAGCTTTTGGTGCGATAAAAGTCCCCCAAAACACTGCTATTAGGAGTGGGGTACCTAATCCTAATAAACTATTTATTAGCCATCCGCGATTCATATGAAAGCCCCAATAGGAAAAAGCCGCAAGTGTACATAATTCCATTAGAAAAAATAGACCTAATACTACATAGTAAACAGCCAGCACGATTAATCCCCTCCGAATTTCTTCTCAGTTTTTTGAACATATCCTTCTAATTGTTCAGCAGGGTTAAACACTGTGCTACCATGGCATACTTCGAGTCGCTTTGGTTTTAATTCCTTCACAATAGCACTACTTTGAATTGCTTCATCCATAAAAGGCGTGAACATAGGCGGATGTAACTTTCCTTTTTTGGAGTTAAAAAGGTCGCCTGCTAACAAAACCTTATCTTGCTCATGATAATACACGACATGACCTGGGGAGTGCCCTGGAGTCAAATATGGTGTTAGTCCATCAACTATTCTTAAGTTTCCAAACTGGTCTTCTAAAAGGGGTTGCGTTAATTGTTTAGGCAAATTGTATTCCAATTTCTTTCGTTTCGGATAAAGAAGTTCTCCTTCTAAATAAGGAATTTCCACTCGATGTGCATATACAGGCACCTCATTCTCAGCTACGATTGCCTTTACCGCTCCCACATGATCTGAATGACCGTGCGTTAAGAGGATTCGTTTTAGTGGTCCAGCATTCAGTTGTTTTATAAATTTCTTTATTGCTTTTGCCATCATCGGCATTCCAGCATCTACTAATGTGACCCCGTCTTCATCCACAACGACCCACACGTGAATAGGAACTATCATCCACGTTTTTAAGCTCCAAATATGTTCAGAAATCCTTTCCGCTTTCATCGTCATATCCCCTTATTTTAATTTTTCTTTGAAGCCCAATAAAAGTATTTCAATTGCAAGGTCAAACGTTGGCGTCAATCTCTCCATTAATACGTTAAGCGGTTCATGTTGATACGAATAAGTACTTAAAATACCATTCAACTGATAATAATAAATACGGGATAAGGTCAATAATTGTTCATCGTTTGGAATAGAAAGGCACTCCTGGATTACTACCTTCATCAGCGCAAAAATTTCCAATCGCAGTTTATTGATTTCTAGTTCTGGCACTTCTTCATCTACTCTTGAAGATTTTGCATTGAAAAAAACATCGTACATATTGCGATTGTTTAAGCAAAAGTAAATATATTCATGACTAATTTCTTTTAGTTTGTCTTCCGCTGAGGATGTACTTACTTTTGAAATTTGTTGCAATTGTTCATGTAATTCATGCAAAGAAGGCATAGAAAGCTGGTGCAGAAGCGCATCCTTATCTTTAAAATAAAGATAAATTGTTGTATGAGAACAACCCGCATCCTTAGCAATTTCTCGTATCGTTACTGCATCGTATCCCTTTTTGGCAAATAACTTTCCTGCTGATTGTAAAATCTGTTTTTTTGTTTCTTCTGAACGTTGCACTTGTTTACTTTTCATATAATCACTTCTTCCCACAAAACTAACCACTGGTTATAATATAACCAGTGGTTAGTTTTGTGTCAATATGATTTTTGAAGGAATTTTCTGTGATTTCTGTTGTTTTCCAACTAAAGCATTTACTTTTACAACTAAATATGAATTTTTTACAACTAAACCTAACATTTTTCCAACTAAATCTTTATGTGCCTATTAGATTTATATTTAGATGCAAAAAACCAGAAACGTTTACCTGTTTCTGGTTTTAATTCTTCATTTATTGTTGTGGGAATTTTAACGCCGTTATTTCATCTATATTCCCTTTCGAATCTCCGGAAAGTACATCCAAAAATATGGTAGTATCACCTAAACCATAAGAATATCTATAAGCTGTGTATGGATGTTCAATTAAATCTGCACTATCTGGTTCGCCAAGTACGCCTTTGAAATCTTCAATAGTAACTTTGTTTGGAATTTTGGATGTGAAGTAGAGGATTTCATCTTTATCGTCTGCTTTACATATGATGAAATCTTCATAGTCAGCACACAATCCACCCTCCATATTAAATTCTTCTTTTGGTTGGCCCATTTTTTCTTTCGTTTCTTCGTAGCTTGCTCCAAGGGTAATTGGGAATTTTTTTATTTTAGCATCACCTATAACATTCCAAAACTCTTCCTCAAATAAATTGGTTGAAATTTCTATATTATCCTCAGAATCAGTTTCTACATTCGATTCTTCATCGGTCTCTGGTAACGTTACAATGTCATTTGTTTCTGTTTCCTTTTCATTTTCAACCGGCTTATTTGTGTCTCCCTGACTACAAGCAGCAAGCAAAAAGAGAAGCGATAGGATAGAAATACTTTTTTTAATCACAAAATCTCTCCTTAATAGGTAAATATAGTATTATTTTTAGAATTCAAATAGTAATATTAACATGTTAGTAATTGCTTTAGAAGATTAGAAGTACACGGGTAAATTAGACTAAAAACCTATTAAAAAAAGCCAAGGAATCAACTGGATAATTGACTCTTGTTCCCATAGAAAAAACACCTCCGAATTGATAATTTAGGTATTGTATACCCGTATTTCAACGAAAGATGTTTTATTTGTCTCATTTTTCTAGGTCACTGCAGATTTCAAGTTTTGGGGGCTCTTATTATTTTCAGTTATTCCAGTTCCGATTCATCGATCCATAAAACATTTTCAAGGTCGATCACATCATTCCAAATAGAATTTCCATTTGGAAGTTTTATTGGGTCAATCACGTTGTCAACTTTATCATAAGGCAACCAACGAAAAGTAAAGTATTGTGGATAATTCATATAGTTAGTAAACAAACCCGACTCGCTTGGTGATAGTTTATTGGTTGACTGTATGATAGAAATCCATTCTTTTGGCATTTGCATGCTGCCATATGGATTTTCTGAAATGATTATTTTTTCTTCCATTTGAACACCTGGATAGTAATGCTCCACATTATTACTTACATAATAATTTCTTCTCTTCATCAAGTAAAGTTTCATGTAATCTACCTTAGTTTGTGTTGAAAAGTTCCACACTACCCGATAAGTGGATGGATCTTTTTTGTCTATCCTCCATACTAACGGCTGTCCGTTCGTAGTAACATATACAACTTTCCATTTTTGACTTTTCCATTCCCATAAGCTCATTCCATTAGCGTTCGCATCCGAAAGAAACGGAACATACACATGGCGATTATCTAGGAAAATAGTATTTAGAATAGCTCCGTCACCTGCTTGTGGAAAAACACTGCGTATCTCATCTATTGACTCCTCATTAGAGGGAAATGGCGTTGGTTTCGTAAAAGAAAATAAATAAAAGATTGTTCCAAAAAGCAAAACTCCAGCAATTCCTATAAAGCTCCATAACTTTTTCTTTGTCATATCATTTCCCCTCCTCTATAAGTGATTCGTCGGATTGAAAATAATACTGCTTTTTCGGAGTTGCTATTAAAAGCCCTTTTCCATCTTTTTCGATATAAATAGCCGCGCCTAATCCACTTCCCCATTTAGGCAAAGTATTTATAAGTAAATATGGAAATCGTTCTTTTCTTTTGTCAGCCCCCGCTTCCATATACGTTTCGTTATACCATTCATTACTAAAAAATGTTTTCGTTTTTAAATTATGTATAGGCTTCTGTAAGTTTTCCTTAACTACCATATGTTCTTTTGCAGATGGATGGATTGCAATAATCGATGCATTTTCAACATTTGATATATATGTTCGCGGTTCATTCTCAGGGTAGACGAAGTAATTGATAGGTATAGCAATTAATGCCGTACTTAAGAAAATGAAATTAGACCAAAAGCCTAGCCACGCATAATATCGATATTTCTCCCACAGTCCATCCTTTCTATTTAAAAATGCATATAAAATCCATACGCCAAGTGGTAAAATTGCAATCTGAACGAGTGTATCAAAGACATCCCAATTAATCGAAAAAGAAAAGAGCCCTATTAAGATGACAATAATTGTTTTCCAAGTTTTTGGCTGTTCCAATTGTTTTTTATAGATGCGAATTGCCAGTACCACAATGATTATCCAAGCTGCTATGGATGTCGCAATTTCTATGATATTTCCATTCCACAACAATATCATCCCCCTCGTTTCCTTAAATTCGACAAAACTTCCAGTATTACCTTCATAAATTAGGTAAAAAAGGCGTTACCATGAGTATATTCCGAATTGGAATACTCGATGACAACACCTTACATTTCCATCCTTATTTCCATCAACCCAAAATATCTCGTCTATTATAAGAGACGAACCCCACAATCGTTAGAACCATCGCTATTACTATCAACATGGAAAGCGTCATAACATTCATCTCTTCCACCGGAATCCGTGGAATATGCCCAAATGGTGTGAGTTTACTCACCCAATCGGGTAACTGAAGTAAACCTCCAAGATAAACGACAATGAACGAATATACAAAATATGCCCAAGTGAAGCCTGTGAATTGTGGAAATAAGCCTACCAATAATACTGCAAGACCAATCATCATCCACATGGCAGGCAAATAAACAAGCGCTGATTCTAAGATTGTACTAATAGAAATTGCATCGGCCATCACTGCTAAACCTGCGGACCATAATCCAATTATCGCCAACAATAACATCCCCAAGCTAATAACCATCGAAACTACAAAATAACTTCCCATTACCTTTGTTCGCGATACTGCTCGACTTAATAAATGCTCCGTATGATTCTTCTTCTCCTCGCTCTTTAACTTGAAAATTGTCATTATTGCAGGAATTGTACTAAACATTGCCATTATCATCATTAACACAGGGATAAACTGCTCTGTTAATGAAAATCCTTCCATTGGTTTTATTAAAGCATCCATTATGTCTATATCTTTATAAAAAGATTCTAAATCTCCTAAAACAGAGCCATAGGATGCACCCAAAATAAACATCCCGATTGCCCAAGCGATTAGTCCCGTACGCTGAATTCTTAGTGCAAGACCAATTGGGCTTTGCAGAAGGTTTGAAGCATGTATTTTGCCCGGCTTTGCAGGTAAAAATCCTGCATCTAAGTCACGAATGGAATTCAAATAGAATGCAAGTATCATTAAAAGAAATGCTAAACCTAACAACAATAAAATCGGCGACCAGTAATTGTAAACATACGTTTCCGTTTTTATTATCATCCCTAATGGTGAAAACCAGGAAAGTGTTCCACTGCCAACATCACCTATTGCACGAATCAAATACGCCAGCACAAGCACAGCGAAGCTTAACCCTATCGTCCCACGAGAGTTCTCGGACAGTTGAGCAAATATAGCCGTAATAGCTGCGAAAAAAATTCCCGTTCCACCTAATGCTGCTCCATATAATAGCGATCCCTGTAAATCTATACTGTCGAGCTTCAATACATACATAGCAAACGCCATGATGAATACTAACAATATGTTTGTTCCAATAACTACTAGAACAGTCGCACTCAAATTCGACAAACGTCCAACAGGTAGAGCACGGACCATTTCCATTTGGCCATCCTCTTCCTCCGTGCGAGTGTGCTTTGCAACAAGCAAAATACTCATGATAGCTACCGCTATAGCAGTAAAAAGTAGCATTTGGTGAGCCATCATTGCACCATTTGTATAATTATCTAGCCCTTCGCTAGGACCAACCATTGCGGTCATTGCAGGGTTCAACATTGTTTGTGCAATTGCCTGTCTTTCCTCCGTAGTTTTGTACAAATTCGAAAATGCGGAAGCCGTGCTACAAGTTATTAGTACTAATGCGATAATCCAAATAACAATCCGTAAACGATCCTGACGTAATTGAAATCGTACAAGTATCCCTGCATGTTTGAACAGCTGTTTTGACATTAGAGTACGCCTCCCGCTCCCTCGTAATGGCGCATAAACAAATCTTCTAATGTAGGGGGGGTACTTTCTAGCCTTACAATGCCAAACTGGCTAATATGTCTAATCACACTATCCAAATATTCTGCGTCTACTTGAAATGAAAGCGTCCGATTCTTTTCTTCCATTGCATATACTCCTATAAACTCACTTAATCCGAGAATCGGTAGTTTCGTTTCGACAACTAAATTTGTTCTGGTTAAATGACGTAAATCATTTAGAGTACCTGTTTCGATCATTTTACCTTCACGAATGATCCCTACTCTGTCACATAATTTTTCAACTTCCGATAAAATGTGACTGGATAGTAGTATGCTTTTCCCATTTTCCTTGGCATCCATTACACATTCTTGAAACACTCTTTCCATCAGTGGATCTAATCCTGATGTCGGTTCATCTAATATATATAAGTCAGCACCCGATGCAAATGCTGCTACTAATGCAACCTTTTGGCGATTTCCTTTTGAATACGTTCTACACTTTTTAGATGGATCTAATTGAAACCTTTCAATCATTTCTTCGCGCCGGCTCTTATTTGTCGCACCTCGCAATTTCATCAAAAGATCGATCACTTCTCCGCCTGTTAAGTTCGGCCATAAATTTACATCGCCAGGCACATAGGCAATACGCTTATGAATATCAACGGCATCTCTCCAAGCATCCAATCCAAAAATAGTGGCTTCACCTTCTGTTGCTTTAATCATTCCAAGTAGCAATCGAATAGTCGTGGACTTACCTGCTCCATTTGGACCGATGAACCCATACACTTCCCCTTCGTTCACATCGAGATTTACAGAATCTAGAGCAGTCAACTTTCCAAACTTTTTTGTTAAGTTAGTCGTTTTAACAATCGTCAAGTTTCTCACCCTTCCCTTATTTGTGAAAACAGGTTCGTATCATATCTAGATAACTATAAAACTCCTCTATATATGGCCAATAGTCCAGTTCATTCAATTCCTGACCTTTCAAACGTCGCCTTAACTCATTTTCATAACCTTCAATTGACCACCGGATTAAATTAAATGCCCTTTGAATGTCTATACCCTCTTTAAAAAGTGTAGAATCGATTTTCCCAAAAATTTTAGCGTATCCTGTTTCGTGCAACGACTCTATCCGAGATTTTATGTTCTCATCGATTTGATTATTCAATAGAATAGTTCCTATAAAATTGATGGCATCTGGATATTTCGAAAGAAACTCCATTTTAACTACTACAATTTGTTTCATTCTTTCAAATAAATCCGGCTCATTTTCATCAATTGCACTAAAATATTCCTCTTCCACAACTTTCAAACAATATTCCATTAAGTACAAATAAAGATCCTGTTTATTGTTAAAATAATAAAAGAGCATTCCTTTTCCAATTCCAGCTTGCTTTACTATTTGATTTGTGGAGGCTAATTCAAAACCCTTTTCCTTAAATTCTTTTAACGCAGCGTCTATAATTCTTTTTTGTTTACTAGCATCCAAATTTTCAAATGACTTTGTAATTCCGAATCACCCCTATATGTCATTAGTTTATATTCAAAATAGTAATATTAGACCAGCTCGGTCGATAAAAGTATGGTATATATCGACCGAACTAGTATATGGTCTGAATTTTCCACCTGTTTTATTTACCATAACCAATTGAAAGTTGGAGCCACACACTAACTTTTTGTTATACCACTTTTTTGAGGTTATTATTAACTCACATACGAAAAGGTAATTACATAAAAACGGAGGTTGTTAAATGAGTAAATTATTTCAAGTCGATTACCCAACTCCTATTGGGGTTTTGGAAATCATCGGTACAGAGGAAGCAATAAGTTCTATTATGTTTGCTGAGCAGGATGTTGTTGTACATTCGTTACAGGAGGAAACCCCAGCTGTACTTAAAGAATGCTATGTTCAGATGGATGAATATTTTAAAGGCGAGCGACGAGCGTTTTCATTTCCTTATACTAGTATTGGGACAGAATTCCAAAAAAGTGTATGGAATGCGTTATTGACTATCCCTTATGCGGAAACTGGATCTTATAAAGACATTGCGATTAGCATTGGAAATGAAAAAGCCATTCGTGCTGTAGGAAGTGCAAACGGCAAAAATAAACTAAGTATCGTAGTTCCTTGTCATCGAATTATCGGTTCTGATGGGAAACTAACTGGATATGCAGGTGGCGTGTGGAGAAAAGAATGGTTACTTGCGCATGAAAAAGGCATTACTAAACTTCCAATATGATTGCTGGGCTTTTTTCACTTTTTCAGTTGCTAGTTTATCCTTTTTAACGGTATGGAATATGGGATATTTTAATAGGTACCGTTGGATATCCTACATTTTTTAAATAATAGTTAAGGCTTCTAGCTGTAAACTCATTTGTTCCAGAAGGACCGACTGTTATTTGATTGATCGGGAGTTGGTTATCATTTTGCGTCACTTTGTTATGCGTTAGCAATTCGATATAGGGCAAAATAATATTATCGCGGGCACGGAATTTCAATTCGTGTTGATAAGGCATGCTTTTGGAGTTTGTTACGATGATTCGCCATTCTTTTTCTTCGGAGAAAGTAGAATGTTTGAATAGCGGCAAGAAGTACCCGATTGTTCTCGCTACTTCTTTCGGTGAATATGCTAGTTTGTCAGCATTCATTTCAATACTAGCTAACGCGACTTCGATGATACGATGAATGATCTGCTGTTGTAATTGATGGTTGTAAATGACTTTTCGTGGAAAGAAGTTTTCTTCGCTTAGATGAAAAGAGACGTCAAAAAGAGCAGCATAGTCAAAACCAATTGATACACCATATTTGCTACGACTATATCCCCTCCATTGACTAAGTAAATCTTCACTTTCACAAAAAGATACGACAAAAATGTCCGTATCTTGTTCTTCTAAAATTGTAAATACTTTCTCCAAATAGGCACGTTTTGGATTTTCTTTTGGAAATTCCTGCATTAAATTTTGTACAATTGCTTCACATATTTCCAAGCCATGGCTATATTCTTTGGAATCATTCATAAATTTTATATGAGAAGCCCAAAATGTCTTGTTGCTAATTATCCCTTGGGCTCCTTCTAGATCCGTGTAATGATACAATGCGGTAATATCTTTCGTGAAATGCGTTTTGAATTCTTTACTAATGAATGGAATAAGTGACTTAGAATCGATTGGGCGGTTATTCATTATAGATTGAAACTGTTCATTCGACATCTTTATTCCTCCACTCTCGTAGTTCTTCTGGCTTCATCGGCTTTGCAAAGTAGTAACCTTGAATAATTGGATTTTTACATGTGGCGACTAAAAACTCTACTTGTTCCTTCGTTTCGACCCCTTCAAATACGATGCTTAAGTCTAATGACTCTCCAAGTCCAATAATCGCTTGAATAATCGATGAATCCTTTTTTGAATGCGGTATTTCATCGATGAACGACTTATCTATTTTTAGCGTAGATATCGGCATCTGCTTTAAATAGGATAAAGAAGAGACACCTGTACCGAAATCGTCTAATGCTACGGAGAATCCTTCTTGGCGAAAAATGCTTACTGCTCGCATCGCTTCGCCAATATTTTTCACAAAACTTGTTTCTGTAATCTCAAGCTCTAATTGCACTGGTTTCACATCATAATCGTTCAAAGTGCGTTTTAATACTTCTAATAAACGCAGAGAAGTGACATACTGACCTGGAATATTAATCGCTGCTTGACCAAAAGGAAGTTCCTCGACATTCCATATGGAAATTTGACGACAGACAAGCTTAATAATCCAATCCGTCACTTCAATCATTCGATCATGTTTTTCTAAAATAGGAATGAAGACGCCTGGTGAGAGCATTCCATAAACAGGATGATTCCACCTTAGTAATGTTTCCACTCCCATTATTTCATTTGTTGGCATACTAACTTTAGGCTGAAATACAAGATATAGTTCACCTTTATACATTGCACTTAATACATCATCTACAATTTCTCTTTCAAACGTATATGTATGAATAGATGGATCATACGAAACTACCTCATGGTTGTATTGAAGGGATGGGTGATTTAAAACACTTAGCGCATTTGCGTAAATACTCGATGCTTCATCATAATTATATGCTTTTGAAATTGCACATATAGCTTTGATCGTCACTTCCTGATTGCGAATAGAAAGCGGCTGACGAAGTAATTGCGCTACTTTCTCCATCTCTTCTCGCATTTGTTTTTCTTCATAAATATCCCTCGTCAAAAAAGCAAAACGATTGCCTTCTATTCGGTATAAGTCCACCATTTTGGAAGTGGATGACTCTAACAATTTTGCAACCCATTGTATAACCTCGTCGCCAAACTGGTAATCATACTCTCTATTCACTTTTTCAAAATCATGTATATGCCAAATTGCTAAATGCTCAGGAAATACCGGCTTACTTAACTTTTGCTCAAATAAACGACGATTCGGTAATTTTGTTAACACATCAAAATAATTGGCTCGGTATCCTACATAACGATCGACCAGGCTAGAAAATAGTAAGGATCCAAGTAAAACAATCATTCCAGTAGTTACGCTTATTGCAACTCCATTCATGTTCATCCTATGCATGTGCTTCGGATCCGGAATAAAGTCATTTGGAACGTAAAAGGTAATAGCAGCCATCCCTGTGTAATGCATACTGGAAACAGCAAGTCCCATAACGATAGCCGTTATTAACTGGATAAATCGATTTACTACAAATCGATGGAAACTAGAAAATACATACACTGCTGTAACAGAAACAATCACTGCAATGCTAATAGATGCTACAAACAAACCTTTATCATATGCATATAGAACATCCATCTCCATTGCATACATTCCTATGTAATGCATGGTAGATATGCCCAATCCCATTACAGCACCAGCAAATGTATACGCCCAAAAAGTTCTCTTCGAGCGATTAGATATATAAAACGCAAAAAATGATGCGATCATAGCTGGTATAACTGATACAACCGTTAATAGTCTATGAAACTGCATTTCAACTGGCAATGAATAAGCACTCATTCCTATAAAATGCATGGACCATATTCCAAAACCCATTGCGATAGATGCTAACATTAGCCAAATATTTCGAGGAATAAAACTATTTTTTTGCGCTCGATCATTCATTGATATTGCTGTATAAGAAGCAACTGTAGCTATAATAACCGACAAGAAAACAAGTAAAATGGAATAACTTCCATGTAATTCGATAAATTGTTCTCCAGAAGGAGTAGTGAACATGCTCGTCACTCTTTTCTACATATTCGATATTGTTTATGATTTGAAAAAATAATCACCCTCCTTGTATCGGCTCAGTGAGAATTTTGTTTAGAATCTACATATGAGATAGGAGAGGTCAAAAAAGCACAGAATATTACTCCTGTGCTTGTTTTTCTTCTATATTGTCACTAATTAAGCTCGCTAGTATTTTTAAACTACTCTATTCTCAGGCTCTTTGTTCTCCAAAACTGCTTCAATAGCTTCCGCATTCATCTGCATCATAGCCATGCGGGTGTGAATACTTGCACTCCCTATGTGAGGTAATACAGTTACGTTTGGCAATGTTAGGAGTGGATGATCCAGTGGCACCGGTTCGACTTCAAATACATCAAGTCCAGCAGCCCATATTTTATTTGTAGTTAACGCTTCGTATAGTGCTTGTTCGTCAATAATTCCACCACGTGCAACGTTAATAATTGCAGCAGTTTCTTTCATCAAGCCTAGCTCACGTTCTCCAATTAATCCTTTTGTTTCTGGTGTTAACGGTGTTAATAAAACAACAAAATCCGATTCTTGAAGAAGTGTGTCGAGTTCTACATACGAAAAACCAAATTGTTCCTCTGTCTCGATTTTGCGAGTGCGATTATGGTAAAGTACTTTCATATTAAACCCTTTTGCACGTCTTGCTACTGCTTCACCGATACGCCCCATACCGATAATTCCAAGTGTGGCACCAAACATATCCATACCAGTAAGGCCCATTGGTGTCCATGATTTCCACTTACCAGCACGAAGAGCACGTTCTGCTTCTGTAACGCGTCGAGCGGTCGCTAAAAGCAAGGCAAATGTCAGATCCGCTGTTGTTTCCGTTAGAACCCCAGGTGTATTTGTGACAATGATGCCGTGCTCTTTTGCTGCTTCGATATCAATATTATTGTAGCCAACTGCTAGGTTACTAATTATTTTTAAGTTCGGTAGACTTTCTATCATTTCACGATCTACTTTATCTGAAAGCATTGTCCAAAGTGCATGTGCATCTTTTGCTTCTGTTTTTAATTCATCGTAAGTCATTTGAATTTCTTCGCTATACCACATCGTTACATCGAACTTTTCTTTTAATGGATTTACTATTTCATCTGGTAATTTTCGAGTAATAAATATTTTTTTCAAACTTCAAACCTCCAAACGTTCTAATAATTTAAGCATGGACGAGTTAATGAAATTTTTCAACTATATTTACAATATTTTTTTCGTAAGGTATACTTGGGGCACATTTAAAAAACTACATACCGTTTCTGCACTAGGGGTGCCCATTATGGCTGAGATGCGAGCGTTTGCTCCGATCCCTTATAACTCGATCAGGATAATACCTGCGTGAGGAAGTGCGGTGACTTTCCGATTTTTTCATATTGGATAAGTGGCTGCATCTTCACGGATGTAGTCTTTTTTTTATGAAAATTTATCGGGAGGTTTTTTATTATGCAATGCGGTTTAAGCCCTATCGTTGGATTTCGTTTTTCGCTACATCCAATGACCAATGATTTTATTTCTGTAATTAAAGGAGTGCTTCAAGAAACGGATACGTCGAATGTGTGGATGCATACAGATGATGTGTCCACGGTCATTCGCGGGAAACAAGTGCATGTGTTTAATGTCGCAAAAGCACTAACACTACACGCAGCCAAAACAGGAGTACATGTTGCGTTATCAGGGACTTTTTCTGCTGGCTGTCCGGGTGATTCTGCAGGAGACGCGTATTTAGATAAAGGAGATGAAGTCGCAAATAACGATCTAACGAAGCAATACGTGTCTTCTCAGTTTGCGTTGTATCCAATGAATAACCCCAATTATATGGACGTCATATATCGTGAAGTAGACCGTGCAAAAGAACGTGGCGTTTTCAACGAATCGATGCATTATGCAAGCGGTATTCACGGAGATATTCATGATGTGTTCGCATTTTACGAGGAGACATTTACGCGCGCCCGCCCCGAAGAACACAAACATTTAGTAATGACGGTTTCGATGAGTATTAATAGTCCTTCGCACGGAGGTCTTTAGTATGTTGAACTCTTGGAAGTTAAAAGAGATTGTACTGATGTCTTTATTTGCAGTCGTGTTTGGGATCGTATATTTGTTGTTTTTGCATGTCGGCAATATTTGGGCAGGGTTTATCGGTCCTATTGCGTATGAATGGATTTTTGGTATTTGGTTTATCGTATCAATTATATGTATGTACATTATTCGTAAACCCGGTGCTGCTGTGGTTTCGGAGACGATTGCTGCAGCGATTGAGGTCTTACTTGGAAATGCAGTTGGCCCTCGCTTAATACTTTCTGGTGTGGTGCAAGGTTTAGGGGCGGAAGCGGTGTTTGCTACTACCCGTTACAAACTTTTTGATATGTGGGTACTGATGCTAGCAGGGGTCGGGTCTTCGATATTTAGTTTTGTTTATGGGTATTTTTTAGGCGGTTTTGCAGTTTATAGCACTGGTTACGTAGCTCTGATGTTTGGAATACGAATCTTAAGCGGAGCATTACTAGCCGGGGTGGGTGGTAAAGCAGTTGCTGATGGGCTACTTGCGACTGGTTCACTTCGTGGATATGCGATTGCACGTGCGAAAAAAGGTGAGGCTAGTGCATGAGGTTATTCGGTTTGAAAAAGTGAGTTTTCGTTATCCAGATGAGGAAAAATGGATACTGGAAGATCTCTCACTTACCATTCAGCGCGATGAAAGAGTAGTTATCACTGGTCCGAGTGGTTGTGGAAAGACGACATTGCTATATTTGTGTAATCGCTTGTATCCAGATAATTGTGATGGCATTTTATCCGGTAAAGTGAAACTTTTTGACAAAGATAGCCTTTCTTTTATTCCCGGGGAAATAAATCATCGAATTGCGACAGTTTTTCAGGATCCGGATACGCAGTTTTGCATGCAAACAGTCGAAGAAGAGCTTGCTTTTACATTGGAAAACTTACATGTGGAACGAGAAGAAATGGAGAAAAGGATTCGTGAAGTGTTGGCACTGACTGATTTAACCGAGTTTCGCTATGCAGTTATCCAAAAGCTTTCCGGCGGTCAGAAACAGCGTATTGCTGCTGCATGTGCACTTGTCATGGAACCCGAAGTTTTGTTGTTAGATGAACCGCTTGCTCACCTAGACCCGTATACCGCTAAAAAATACGTCGAATGGTTAGATGAACTCCAACAAAAAAGAGCAATGACGATAGTTGCTATTGAGCATAGGCTCGATTTATGGGGAAACTTTTTTGAAAGAAGCATTTCTTTGAATAAAGCTACAGTACCTACTCCCTTTGACAAGCGGAAAAGTAGTAAACAAGATGACGTTTCATTAGTAGTTGATAAAGTACGAACAAAGTCTTTTTTACAAGAAACTACTTTTGCGTTAAATCATGGGGAAATAGCAGTGCTTGCCGGGCCAAATGGAAGTGGTAAGTCGACGCTTTTGAAAGCATTATGTCGGCTAATTCCATCGAGTGGAACTGTACAACCTTCGCGCATAGGGTATGTTCCCCAGTCTCCTGAGTTTTTATTTCTAACGAAAAATGTGCGGGATGAGGTTGGATTTGGCAGCGGGAATAACGTGGATGAAATGTTGTATCGATTACAGTTGTTACCTATTGCGGATGCACATCCTTTTACCATTAGTCATGGACAAAAGCGACGCGTGGCAATTGCAGCGATGCTTTCGGACGGGCGAGAGGTTATTTTGATGGATGAACCTACTTCCGGACAGGATGCTCAGGCTTTATCCGAGTTATTTCGATTAATCGATGAGCGTGCTCGGGAAGGTACGACGTTTTTAATTGCTACACATGATATGGATTTTGCTTATTGTTTAGCTGATTCAATTTTATTAATGAATGACGGGCAGTTAACTGGGAAATTTGAAGCCAATACGGTGTGGGAAGATGAGCAATTATTATTGGATCATCATCTACTACCTCCGAAAGAGATGATGCGTCGTGAAGAATGCTTTGCATAAAATGAACCCATCTGTGAAATTTTTGTCGATTACCGTTTGTATGTTTACGATGGCATTCTTTTTTGACCCTTTGACGCCGTTAGTGTTTTGGATTGGTGTACTCGTGCTACAAGTTTTCTTTAGTCGGATTATCTGGAAAACATGGTTACTGTTTATGTTGCCTTTTTTTATAACCGCTTTCGGGTATTTTTGGACGACACTTGTTTTTGCGGAAGATCAGTCAGGGCCTGTTGTTTGGTCTATTTGGAATGTGCAAATTACTGAAACGCAATTGAATCATGCACTATCTTTGAGTTTTCGGGTACTAGCATTTTCTAGTTTATCTTTATTATTTGCTTTGACAACGAATCCCGTGACGTTCATTTTGAGTTTAATGCAGCAGTTAAGACTGTCTCCTAAAATTGCATATGGTGTGTTGGTCGGTTATCAGTTTTTACCTGTTTTAAAGGATGAATTTGTGCAAATCGGGCAAGCACATCGATTAAGGGGTGCTTCTCGGGAGAAAAATGCATTGCAGCGATTGCTTGGTGTTCGAAGAATTTTAATCCCTATGCTTGCTGGTGCTGTCCGGAAGGCTGAACGCGCGGCATTTGCAATGGAAGCAAGGGGGTTTACTGGTGAACGGAGAAGTAGTTATTTCCAAGTGATTTCGATAGGGAAAGTGGATATTGTGCTGGTTGTTTTGTTTTTAGTTGTGTTAGTTTTAAGCTGTACGAATGGGCTTTGGCTTAGTTTTTAATAATGTGCTCCTGTTTTTATCTAGGATAAAGCAGGAGCTTTTTCTTCAATATTTTCTTTTTAAACTAGTTATATTAATCGCATGAAGAATCATTAAACCAGTTAGCAAATACCAAATGGCTAGTTTATAGGTTGCATAATCAATGGTACCAATATAACGATCATAAAGCTCGATTGACAACCACCCTAAAGCAATTAATGGAAATACTATGCTGTATGACTTATGTGAAATACTGCGCCCTCTCTCATCCCTTCCCTCACTCCCCCATTCAAATCTAAAAGTTAAATATATTGCAAAGAAAAATATTATTACATATGCAATCCTCGCAACAAATAATAGAACTTCTAACATTTTGTTATTCCTCCTCATGCTCATATTGAAAAACTTCGTGTAAATCCACATTGAAGAATAATGCCAATTCGAAAGCCAATCTTAAAGAAGGATTGTATTTATTTTTTTCTAGTGAAATAATTGTTTGTCTACTCACCCCTAACTGATCTGCAACTTCTTTTTGTGACAGACCTTTTTCTGCTCTAAGAACAATAATTCGATTGTGGATTCTCATATTATTTGAACATTCCAAATACTATCACTCCTTTGAATTAGAGTAATATATTTTTAACAAAAAGTAAAATTTTTTTTACACTAAGGAAATAACTGTTCAAACTTTACTCTTATTCGATATGATAATAATCAGAATATTATATAAGGAGTGATGAATGTGCCGTTTGTTGCTTTACTACGCGGAATCAATTTGGGTGCTAAGAATAAAGTCGATATGAAATCATTGAAGTTACTATTTGAAGAAATGGACTATGAAAATGTGCGAACGTATATTCAAACTGGGAATGTGATTTTTGATAATGCTTCTTATGACGCACAGCAGTTGGAAAACGTGCTTCGTGAAACGTACGGCTTTGATATACCAGTCGTTGTCCGGTCAAAGAAAGAACTAGAAGAGATTCAGCAGCATCCTATTTTCTTGAAAGAGCAAGTGTATGTGATGTTTTTAGAACGTGAAATTTCGGACGAACAACAAGCATTATTAGATAGTTTAGTAGACGATGAGTTTGCCGTATGGAATCGTCGAAATGTCATTATTAGTCTGTCGAAAAACTATCATCAAACCAAATATACAAATGCTTTTTTTGAGAAAAAACTTGGTATGGCCTCTACTGCGCGGAATCGGAATACGGTAAATAAGATTGTGATGAAAATGTAAATGGGTTTCCACCTTGTTGAGGGGTGGAAACATTTTTTAGTTGCTCTTACTGTTGAATTAGTTGCTTTCATTCTAGATTTGATTGCTCTTTCTTATTAATTGATTGCTCTCACTGCCCTGTTAGATGCTCTTCACCATTTAATGTAAAAATAAATAATACCTTTTATGGGAAAGTCCATTAGACATTAGCTTTATTTATGTAAATCTATAATTATAATAAAATTTTCAAATGACTTTATTTCGGTTAAGCTTAATCTAGAACAAAACAAGGGGGATTTATAATGTCGTTTGTTTTTAAATCAATAGACCATGTCCAGCTAGCAGCTCCTAAAGGTTCAGAAACAGTAGCCAAACAGTTCTTTAGTGGGATACTAGGGTTTCAAGAAATAGAAAAGCCTGAGATATTAAGAAAAAAAGGTGGAGTCTGGTTTGCATTTGCAAATTATCAAATTCATATCGGCATCGAAGAACCATTCGCACCAGCTAAAAAAGCCCATCCGGCTTTTCAAGTAGACAACTTAGAGGCATTGAAAATGCATTTAACTAAAAATGAAGTCAGTTACATCGTGGACAAAGATTTACCGGGAGCCAATAGAATTTATGTACATGATCCTTTTGGTAACCGCATAGAAATTCTAGAATGGATTTAATTCGATATATTTTGCAGAAAAAACACCTTGGTCTCAATTAAGCCAAGGTGTTTTCAAGCTCTATTTTCTTTGATTTTTTTAAACTTGCTTTTCTCTTTCTCACTGCACCGTTCCAAGAAAAGTTTGTACCTATTCTTAATATTATCTCAAGTGGACCTCTTCTTATTTTTTTCAAATATAGAGAACTACACACACATTGTAATGCAAAAATTACAAGCCCTAGAATAATACTATTTAACATTCCGAGGTCTCCGAACAATCCTAAACCATAACCATAAAAGATGGTCGTACATATAACACTTTGCATGATATAGTTCGTAAGAGAAAGCTTACCGACACTTTCAAAAGCGAGAAATACCTTCGAATAGGCGAACGCGACAAATAGAAGTGCAAATAGAGATATATATCCAACAGAAAGAAGCTGGGCACCAACATTTAATAAGATTCCAGACCAAGCATTTTCTTGTAGAAGTACACTAGCACCTTTTAACGCAATACCAATTGGCAATAGTACTACTCCTATCTTATACCTTTTTTGTTCCGAACTAGGTCTAGTAAACAAGTTAACTTTTGCTGCCGCCATTCCAAATAGAAATAGTGGAGCAGTTACAAATGGAGCTAAAATCATAACGAAAATTAGAAAGAATTTGTCCTCAATTAAAGGTGGCATCTCATTATTTCGATGATAAGAAACTTCTGAATAAGTGCCGTTTGTATAAATATCATTTGTTTTATTTATGTAAGTCGAAAGTTTTTCTGCCTCTTCTTTCGTTTCTTCCAACACCCCGTAGCTCATCGCGCTCGTTAAAAGAAATAAAACAGCCCCCCATATGATCAGCGTTTTTACCTTCCTGTTTATGAAAAGTAATAAAAAGAAACCCATTAATCCGTAGAAAAATAAAATGTCTCCTTCCCAAATATAAATACTATGTAATAAGCCAAGTACCATAAGCAAGAGGAACCGTCTAACTAAATGCCATCTCACCCTAACATCTTTTTTCCTTAATGATTCCACCAGTTTAATAAGTGAATATCCAAACAAAAATGTAAAAATCGGCATAAAACTGCCTTCTACTACTATTTTTATAAAATTGTATGCTCCTGTATCAAGATCTGACAGCGAGAAGTAAGAAATTTCATCTTTCCCAAACATCCCGTATTGAAATATCAGCATGTTGGCCAGTAATATGCCGAATAGACTAAAGCCTCTTAAGCTATCTATTAATCTTACTCTTTCCATTTCCCCTAAAACCCTCCTAGAATTTGTCTGGAACTAATTTAATTATAACGAGGATAAGTAAACAATTTTGACTTTTTTTGTGATGTTACTGTAAATAATTCTTTAACATATACATTTCTATAAACCTAGGTTCTCGTAATATAGTAACTGGTGGATTATCCGATTATTGTGGATTATTATACGATAATCGCACTTCATCATCCGATTGTCGGCTTTCCGTTAAGATTGGGCATGAAATAAGCGCTCTATCAGTTATTTAAACTGATAGAGCGCTTATTCTTATCACAAATCATCAAATCCATTATCAATCGCATTCACTTTTACGTATTGGCGAGATTTTTGTTCAAAGAAATCCGTTTTTGTACCATCTATATTGTCCGCGTATGCACGAATCCATTTCATCGGATTTTCTACATATTCAGGGTATATTTCATTAAGCCCGAGTAGACGCAGCATTTTATTTGCACGGTATTTGATATAGCCTTGCATATCATCTAGGTCGATTCCTTCAATATCCTTCAATACATAATTAGACCACTCGATTTCTAACTCTACGGATTCCTCGAATTGCTCGTAAACCCAGCCAATTAATTCTTCATTATTAAGCTCGGGATTTTCAGATAAAGTGGCTCTAAACAACTCGGAGATAAAGCGCCCGTGCTCGAGTTCATCACGATTAATATAGCTGATCATCGTGGATGTACCAACCATTTTATTGTAACGCGCTAAATTGTAGAAAAATGCAAACCCAGAATAGAAAAATAATCCTTCTAATAATGTCGTGTATGTTAATGTTTTGACTATATTTTCAGTTGTAGGGTTTTCCACAAATTCATTATAGTATTTAACAATATTCTCGTTTCTTTTCAACAAAATCGCATCTGTTCTTCCAAAATCAAATGATTTATTTTGCTCGTCTAGTGATACAACCGAAGATAAGACGTATGAATAACTTTCGTTATGCACAGCTTCTTGCTGTGCAATTACCGCCATAATCGATTGGACAGATGGATCTGTTGCATAGAGAGATATTAATAATGCTGTTCTTGTTTGCGGTGCATCGAGTGTTGCAAGTAAACCTATTACTTTTAAATAAGCTTCTTGCTCTGCTTTTGTTAAATTTGGAAATTGTTTTACATCACTCGACATATTCACTTCGTCTGCTTGCCAGTAATTTCCGAGTAATCGCTTATATATTTTATACCAGTGTGGATAAGCGATATCATTCCAATTTAGTATACCACTTGATTTGCCATTAAAAATTCCTGTCGATTTATTAGGATTTCTAGGGTCTAATGTTTTTGCTTTTTCCATGTTCAATGACTCCCTCTAACCACTTAGTTACTATTTTTTCTTGGCTTCCTCTTGGAGATTGTTCTATTTTCAAGCCTTCGTATGTACTGTTATAAAAATTTCTTAACTTATCAACAGCTCCGCAAAATAAAACATCTCCTCCGAACTGCGTATCGCCGGAACCAAACACGTATACAACGTCCGGTTTGTAGCCAATTTCACGAGCAAAATCTTTCATTTCGTCTGGTATGCTGCCTTTATCCCATGTGAACGTTCCGAAAAATAACTTGTCATATGTGGATAGATCCGGCACTGTGCCGAAACCTACCATATACATATCCACAACATATCCACTTGCTTCAAGCTGGTCCTTTATTAATTCCGCTACTTCCTCTGTGTTTCCGCTGTAGCTCAAATAGCAAATAATTGCTTTCATTAGCTTGAACAAGAATCGCAATCGACTAATTCAACGGAAGTTGAGCGTACATAATACGTCGTTTTGAGTCCACTGTTCCATGCATCTAAATGTAAATCTAGCAGCTCTTTTGCCTTGATCGTATTTTGCACGTATAAATTTAATGAAACACCTTGGTCGATATGACGTTGACGTGCGGCATTTTGTTTTAATGTCCAATGTTGATCAATGAAATAAGCCGATTTATAAAACCATGTCGTCTCGGAATTCAAATCAGGCACAGTTACAGGAATTTTGTAATCCTTCTTCTCTTCGGAATAGAATTTTTGGAAAATCGGGTCAATACTTGCCGTGCTTCCAGCTAAAATAGATGTCGATGAGTTCGGTGCAACTGCCATTAAATAGCCGTTACGAATTCCATTTGTAGCGACTTCATGGCGTAATTCATTCCACTGTTCGCTGTCGTACTGGCGATTTTCAAAGTAAGCTCCTGTTTGCCAATCTGACCATTCAAATAAAGGATAAGCCCCTTTTTCTCTCGCTAATTCACTTGATGCCTGGATTGTTAGGAAAGCGACTCTCTCATATAACTTATCTGCAAACTCTACTGCTTCATCGGATTCCCATCGAATATTTTTTAGAGCAAGTAGGTGATGCCATCCAAACGTACCAAGACCGATTCCACGGTATCTTGCATTCGTGCGCTCCGCTTGCGGAACTGGAATCATATTTAAGTCGATAACATTATCCAACATGCGCACTTGGATTTTGATTAAGCGTTCCAATACATCCGCTGGAACTGCTCGTCCCAGATTAATAGAAGATAAGTTACAAACAACAAAATCCCCAGGTTTACGACGAGTGACAATAATATCGTCTTCTAATTGAATCGATTCGAAAGAAGTAGCGCTTTGGTTTTGGAAAATTTCTGTACAAAGATTACTGCTGTACACCATCCCTGCATGCTTATTTGGATTACTTCGATTCACCTCATCACGGTAAAACATAAAAGGCACACCTGTTTCAAGCTGAGAGCGCATAATTCGTTTCATCAAGTCGATTGCTGGAACTGTTTCGCGAGATAAGCGATAGTCATTCACGCATTCTTCGTATTTTTGTCGGAATGACCCTTCGCCACGTTTTTCGTCGTAAAAGTCTTCTAATGAATAACCTTTTAACTGGCGAACTTCATGTGGATCAAATAAATGCCATTCTTCCCGTGCATCTACTTTTTCCATAAACAAATCTGGTAAGCAAACACCAGTGAAAATATCATGTGCGCGAAGACGATCATCTCCGTTATTTAGTCGCAAATCTAAAAATGTAAAAATATCTTTATGCCAAACATCTAAGTAAACAGCAATTGCCCCTTGACGTTGTCCAAGCTGGTCCACACTTACCGCTGTATTATTTAATTGCTTGATCCAAGGCAAGACACCACTGGATGCTCCTACAAATCCACGAATCGACGAACCTCGACTTCTTACTTTTCCCATATATACGCCAATTCCACCCCCAAATTTTGATAGGGTCGCAACGTCTGTATTACTGTCGTAAATTCCTTGTAAACTGTCATCGACTGTATCGATGAAACAACTTGAAAGCTGTCCATGAGGCTTCCCTGCATTCGAAAGAGTCGGCGTTGCAACTGTCATATATAAACTGCTCATTGCCCAGTAGGATTCTTTAATTTTAGCAAGACGATTTTCTTTTTCGTCTTTCATAAGCGTCATTGCTATTAACAACCAGCGCTCTTGTGGAAGCTCCACAATGGATTTATCAAAGTCTCTTGCAACGTATCGATCTAGCAATGTTTTCAATCCGATATAGGTAAATAAATAATCACGCTCTGGCACGATTATTTCAGCTAATTGTTGGAGTTCCTCAGATGAATAGGACTCCGCAATTCGTTGATCGTAAAGCCCTTTAGAAATTAGTGCTTGTACATTACTTTCAAATTTTCCATATACCCCGTCCGGAGATGTCCCTCTTTGTGCTGCTACTTTTTCATAAACATCTTGCAAATGGATGCGCGCTGCGACAAATGTCCAGTACGTCTCTTGTTCATCTAAAAAGCTTAGTGCTTCTAGCGACATCGACTTAGCCCATGCGGATGTCGTTCCTTCTGGAAATTTCGCTATCCATTTTTCATGTACTTTCACTAATGGAGCAATATTTCCTTCTCCGAATTCGTTTATTAGTTGGTGCAATAGTTCTTCTTTTGTTGTGTTTAATATAGTTGTCATATAGTCTCCTCCTTAGTTAAATGTGCTGCTTGCTCCTTGGGCCACAAAAAAGCGATGACCTAGCCTCTTCGGCTGAGTCATCGCTCAAAATGTAAAGTAGGAAACAATAGGACAATCCCTTCAGAATGAGTAAGAAAGAGTCCTTCGCCTCCACCTCTCAACCCCCGAAGAAAGTGTTGCTTCGTACGACAAAAAGGCAGGTCTACTGGCTCGTGTTTCATCCTTCTGTTGTCCTTCCCACGATTGCTCGCAGTGGCTATTTCAACAGTCGTCTACACTTACAGTTGCGGGGACAGCTTCGGCATTTCACCGAATTCCCTTTTAAACCGTAACGGTACCTAATTATCGTTCACATACTATATATTGTGTTTCTTTTATTTATATAGCCTAACATATTGTGTTTAAACATGTACAGAGGAAAGAAACAATTGCATCCAAAGAATCATTTTGACAATTTTTTGATCAACTAAAAACTAGAAGTGGACTTTAGTGTATCTTGTTTTCCGAGCTTTCTATGAGGAATAGTGGTCGTAAAAATAATGCGCAATATTTCCCTTAGTACTAGCGATACAGCTTAGCTAGCAAATTCCTTGGATTGGAGCGGAAGGCGGCGACACCTGCCGGATGAGTGAGAAGATGAGACTTCACATCGTACGCTTAAGCGTCGGTGAAGGCTCATCGCTCACCCGGCGGAAAGCGTCCGTCTGAAGCGGAAATCCCAGCGGTTATTTCCTTAAGACGCACTATAATCTAGAAAGTGGTGCACCCTTTGTCATTATGGGAATTATCCACATTTGTGTACTTTATAATTTTCCTAAGACATAAAAAGACGGACATCTGTAAAATGTCCGCCTTTTTTATTACGTAAATACAATAATTGCTAACACCGCCGCTAATACCAAACGATAAATTGCAAATGGCATTAATTTAATACGCGATATCAATTTCAAGAAAAATTTAATCGAAATAAGCGCGAATACAAATGCACTTATAAAACCTACTACATAAAAACCTAAGTCATCCATATTAATCTGCTCCCAGTTTTTCAGAACAGACACTAGGCTTGCTCCAGCCATAATTGGCACTGCCATAATGAACGTGAAATCTGCCGCTGTTTTATGGCTCAACCCGAATAATACCCCACCTGAAATCGTTGCACCTGAACGAGAGAAACCTGGCCATAATGATAGACATTGCACAAGACCTACTTTAAATGCTTGTGCATATGTAATTTGATCTAAACTAACGATTTTCGGTTTTTTCGGTCCAAACTTATCCGCAACAATCATTAAAATGGATCCAGCTACAAGGCTGTATATAACTGTTTTTACACCAAATAAATTATCATCAATAAAGTCCTTTAAAGCGAATCCTAAAACAATCGCAGGAAGCATACCAACAATCACATGTAACAAATTGAACTGTTTACTCGATTGCTCACTTTCTATTTTATACAATCCTACTAAACTAAATAGTCGTTTCCACATAACTACTACTACCGCTAATATAGAGCCTAATTGCACAACAATTTTAAATGTATTAGCTGAATACATCCCTAAAAACTGTTCCGTTTTCAACCACATATCATCAACAATGATCAAATGCCCCGTGGATGAAACAGGTGCAAACTCCGTCATACCTTCAACAAAGCCTAAAATTAATGCTTTTAATAACTCTAAAAGTTCCATAAGATCTCCTTAGTCGCGTTTTTTAAAATACCAAACAAGAAATGCAATACCTACAATTGCTAAAATAGCATACACGATATTCGAGTAAATATCCATATACCCTACGATTTGATCCCAATTCTCTCCGACCGCTGCTCCAACCGAAACTAAAGCCGTATTCCAAATGAGCGTTCCTAAAGTTGTAAATAATAAGAATAACCCAAACTTCATATTCGACATACCAGCTGGAATCGATATTAAGCTTCTAACAAGCGGAACAAGTCTTCCGAAAAACACTGCCCAAACGCCGTATTTATTAAACCAAGCGTCCGCTTTATGAATATCTTTAATCGATAAACGTAAGAACTTCCCATACTTCTGAACTATTTTCTCTAAACGCTCTACATCTAACAGCGTACCGATCCAATACAAAATAGCTGCTCCAATAACCGAGCCGGCCGTTGACGCAACAATTATCCCGAACTTGGTCATCATTGTTGTAGTCGTCATAAATCCTCCGAGCGTTAAAATAACTTCAGAAGGGATTGGCGGGAAAATATTTTCGATTAATATTAATAAAAATACACCAAGATAACCAAACTGATTCATCCAGTCTGCAATCCACGCTTCCACTATACTTCCACGTCCCCTAACTTAATATTTACTGACCATAACTCCGATTGGCTCCCTAAACGAATAGGTGGACCCCAAAAACCAAAGCCGGAAGATACTATAGCATGCAAGCTTCCTTTTTGTTTATACCCGTAATCTAATTCAAATAATTTCCGAGTAAAAAGATGATTCGGCCACATTTGCCCACGGTGTGTATGTCCAGATACGTGAAAATCAGTGCCCTCTTTTTCTGGAATCAATAAATTCGAAGGTGTATGATCCATCACAAACCATGGGAGATTGTGTTCTTGCGGTGCTAAATCTGAAAGTTGCTTTCTTTCTTTATTCGTTAAATCTTCTCTTCCAGTTAAATAGAACGAATCTGCTACTACAATAGTTTCATCTAGTAACATTTTTACATTAGAAGCTTCCATCTCTTCTACTAATAGCGGGATTTGCTTGCCGTAATACTCATGGTTTCCAAGTACTCCATAATTACCATACGTAGAAGTGAGTTGTTTCATTACCTCAGACATTCCTTTTTTCACAAACCAAATTGGATCGTCATCGACTAAATCGCCAACTAATAATACTACATCTGGACGCTCTTCGTTCGACTTTTTCACAAAACGTTTTAAATGCGCCTTATTGGATAATAAACCAAGATGAAAATCAGAGGCAACTACCACTTTTAACTCATCAAGATTCGCTTCCTTTTTGGGTAACGTAATGGAAAGCTCACGAACAACGGGTGTATATGCATTGTACGTTCCAATAACAACACTTAATACAAATAAAAGGAAAACAATCGAACCTATGACTATGAGTTGATCTGGCATGATCCATGTCATAATTGTTGCTAATGGAAAAAGGATTATCCCATACTGCATAATAATCATCCAATAGGAACCTATTATATGAAACAACCGTAATCGATGGTCGATTCTAGCAATTAACAAAGCATATGCAATTAATGCCCATATAACAAAGAAAACTAATTTATTTACAGGCATAATAGCTTCTAACCATGTAAGGACACTCCAACCAAAGTAAAACACTATGGCAGAATAGACAAGAATTACTGTTAAAATAGCGCCTATTTTCTTCATGTTCTGCTCTCCAATTTATGTATTTTTCATTAGTATAGCAGATTTTGAAAGGAGATAATCGCGCAAGCGCAAATTCAAAATTTGCACTCAATCACACGAGGTGAGATTGATCTTATTAGGATTACTACGCCTCTAGACCGATACGAAAATCATTTCTAAGCCCGTTTTGAGAAGATCGTGGAATTGATAAGCTATAACTACAAACGAGAGGAGGAACACTCACATGAAAAAATTTGGTTTATTAGTACTCGGTATTATTGCAGGAATCGTAGCCCTTGCTAACTTAGGTTCCCTATTAGGATTAGGCGTGTCGGCGTTAATCGTATTTGCGGGGATACACTTCTATTTAAAAAGTGAATCTACTTTCTTGAAAATCTTTTGGGCAAGCGTTGGTATTCTTGGGTTAATCTCTGCAGTAGTGAACGTACCTGGTTTCTTCGGAATTTTGGCAATCGTAGGTGTCTGGTACGTAGTTAGAAAATGGAATAACGAAAATGTAAGCTTTTCAAAACCAGTAGTAAAGTCAGATGACCCATTTGTCAATTTCGAAAAACAATGGAACGAACTTTCAAAATAAGGAGGAAACAAACATGACATCATTATGGAATCGATTAAAATATTCAGTAGAGGCAGATTTACACAAACTATTCGATAAAAAAGAAGAAAAAAACCCAATCGCAATGCTGAACCAATACATCCGTGAAGCAGAAAAACAAACAGAGCAAACTGGTAAATGGTTAGAACGCCAAGGACAATTAAAACAACAGCTTGAAAAAGAGCTTGCGGAAACTACGGAAATGGTAGAAAAACGTACGCGTCAAGTAGAGCTTGCTACTGCAAGCGGTGAAGAAGATTTAGTCGCTTTTGCACAAGCGGAAGTAGATGCTTATAGCGAAAGAACAGCTGTCTTACAAAACAGTATTTTACAAACTACCGAAGAACTTTTCGGGTTAGAGCGTAAATACGAAGAGATGAAGCACAAAATTAAAGACATGAAAGTGCGTCAATTACAATTAATGGGCAAAGAAAACGTAACACGTGCGCATCACCAAATGGATCGTGTGCTGCAACCAGAACAAAAAGAAAAAAACTTCGGCACATTCCAAGAGATGGAACATTATATCGAACGCCTAGGACAAAAGATTGAAATAGAACATGAAGTAACTTCGATGGAACAACGTTTATTAATGTTAGAAAAAAACGCACAAACGAAGCAAGAAATTGTGTAAACTATAGATAATGATGAGGGGAAGTAATTTTATCTTCTCCTCTATTTATATCTTTACGAACAATAAGATATGTACTTAACGTTTTAAGTCTGTATCTTACTGTTCGTATAAAAAGGAGGGAAACTGTATGAAGGAAAACCAAACGAACAAGCTTGCCTTTATTCTCATCTGTTTTGTTTTTCTTATGTTCATTGAGGCTACAGTTTTTGGAAACGGTAGTATTGTATTAGCCCTTCTTGGCATTGGAATGATCTATTTTAGCCTTCGTAAACAACGTCGTTTTTTATTTTGGACTGGGGTCATCTTTCTTCTTATAGCTGTTTTTTCTATGTGGAGTTTGCGACTTTTACTGATGGCCATTATGATGTACATCCTTTACAAGCTTTGGAAAAATGAACCGATCCGTAATATGGTCCGACCATTTGGTAATGTATATGAAGAAACACAAAATAGTATCATTCAAAATAAGTTATTTTCCGCACAAACGACTCCTTTTCAAGCGTATGAATGGCAGGATGTCCATGTACAAGGTTTTTATGGAGAGCATGTGATTGATGTGACGGAAACCGTTTTACCGAAAGGTACATCTTTTATTTCTATTCGTCAAACGCTCGGAAAAGTGGTCATTTATGTTCCGTATGAAATTCCTGTACGACTCCATTACGCAACAATTATTGGAGAAGCGAGTATTTTCGGACGTGGCGCTCAGCGCTTATGGAACCAATCTATCGTATTAAAGGATGGTTATTTGAATGATGTGACATATGCTTCGGAGTTAGTAATCACTGTATCTACATGGATCGGGGATATCGAGGTGATTCGCAAATGAAGATTTTTCTAGGGCAAGGTTTTTCTATTTTTATTATTTTATTGGCACTGGCAGCTCTTCTTTTATATGCCGTCTGGGGTTGGCCAAACGATCTAATATGGTGGTCTTTACTAGAAAATACGTATGCACAAATACCTTTGGGGGTTTGGATTATTGTTGTGTTAGCATTTATGAGTTTTAGTTTTTCATTGAACACACTTCAAAAGGTACGGGACCAAGAAAAAAAGATTGAAACAGGCTTACGACCATTGTTAGAGGCAGAAACTTATGTACCGAGCAAAAAAAAATATGTGTATTCCAAGCGACTGCAGGTTACAGCTAATCAGTTAGAACAACTCATTTTTACGCAACGAAAAACATTACAACGAATAACAAATGAAAAAGCAGAAGCACAAGATAAGCTTATTCAAGAACGAATCGTCCAAGAAAGACAAAGATTGGCAAGAGAATTGCATGATTCAGTTTCACAGCAACTATTTGCGGCATCGATGCTTCTTTCTACAATGGTGGAAATAGAGGAATCGCAGCACGGTGAAGCTTCTAAAACATTAATGCAAACCGAAAAAATTGTGCAACAAGCCCAGCTGGAAATGCGGGCATTACTTCTCCATCTACGTCCAGCAGCTTTGCATGATAAATCATTGAAGCAAGGAATGGAAGAACTTTTAGTTGAGCTTCAACAAAAAGTATTTTTCACCATACGGTACCGTTTAGAAGAAGTAGCATTACCAAAAGGGGCGGAAGATCATTTATTCCGCATTGCACAAGAAACATTGTCCAACACATTGCGACATGCAAAAGCAACAGAAGTTGATATTCTATTTGTCGAACGCGACGGTCTTGCCATTTTCAGAGTACAAGATAATGGCGTTGGATTTGAATTATCTGACTCAAAAACAGGCTCGTATGGTCTGGAAAATGTAAAAGAACGGGCAGTCGAAATTGGTGCAACTTGCAAAGTAGTTTCGGTTCCTTCCCAAGGCACGATTGTCGAAGTGAAGTTACCAATTGAGAAAGGTGAAATACTGACGGAAATAAAACAGGAAAAGGAGATAGAAAATGATTCGAATATTATTAGCCGATGATCATGAAATGGTTCGGATTGGCGTATCTGCTTATTTACAAGCTCAACCCGATATGGAAGTTGTCGCGGAAGCAGTAAATGGGCAAGAAGCGGTAGAAATGGCGCTCCAGCATAAACCAGATATTATCTTAATGGATATGGTCATGCCCATTATGAATGGTGCAGAAGCGACACGCGAAATCGTACAAAAGTGGCCAGAAGCAAAAGTAATGATCGTCACCAGCTTTATCGATGACGATAAGGTATATCCCGCGCTTGAAGCTGGGGCAATCAGCTATTTATTGAAAACGTCCAAAGCTTCTCATATAGCCGACTCCATTCGTAAAACACTTAGTGGCGATGCCGTTCTAGAACCTGAAGTAACGAATAAAATGATGAAGCGCATGCGCCAAGGCTCTGAACAGGCACTACATGAAGATTTAACGGATCGGGAACGTGAAGTATTGCTCCTTATGGCGGAAGGGAAAACAAATCAAGACATAGCTGACACCCTTTTTATCGCATTAAAAACAGCTAAAACGCATGTCAGCAATATTTTATCGAAACTGGAAGTAAGTGACCGGACGCAAGCTGTTATTTATGCGTTTGAACATAAGCTTGTTACTCCGAAAAAATAACCGATAAAGGCTTTTTATCATATGCTAATGAAAAGACGAAGTAAAGGATGTTAGCATACATGATACCTGAAGATCCGTATGATGGATTACCACCTAACCTTGCCTTGTCCATTGAAGTTTTAGGATCTGCCATTATTTCGATTGGGTTTATAGTAAATACTATCGCGGCAGGCGTTGAGTTGTATGAAGCAAATCGGGATGATAAGGTAGATGAGCGGGCAGCACGAGATCAAAAACGACAAGTTTCCGAAATGCAGAATAAGCTTGATAGTTTGTTAGATCAAATGGAAGCGATGAAGAAAGAAAAAGATGAGTGTAGAAACTGTTCCCGACATAAAAGAGGATGACCAGAGTGATGGGGTGCTTATAAAAAGAGGATAACCTTAATAGATCATCCTCTTTGTATTTGGTGAAACCAATCTTTTACCTCTTTATCTGTTTGAAAACGATACAATTTATGATCATAAACATTACACTTCATTATAAACTCTGGCTTCATTTGCTCTTCGAAGTATTTATTCCATTTGAACATTCGAAGGAACATAGAGAATGTCGGTTTATAATTTGCTTTCTCTATTCGCAACAACTGGTAAATATATCTTTTTACAATTCGCTGTACCCGCTTTTGAGAAGGGAAATCTAAAAAGATAATTTGATCCGCTACTTGCAACCCTGGATCTGTCCAATCTTTATGAACTCCTTCAATAACCCAATGGTCCAATATAATCGCATCCTGTAACAGCTGATCACGCACTTCTATTTCATTTCGAATGTCCCCCTTCAGATGCCTTGTCCATACGAAATTATCTGTTTCAAAATGTGGGACTTGAAGCTTTGCTGACACTTTACGCGCTAGCGTTGTTTTACCACTACCAACCGATCCTACTATATAAATCTTCATCTCTATAACCCCCTATTAATAAGTATATCTAAAATGGAGAGAGATCGCTTTTCAGCTTAGCTTGTATTTTTTCCAATAAAGTGGTACTTTCTATACTAAATACACTACAACAAAGGAGGCTTTTTTATCGACACACAACGAAACCTGCCCAAAGTCGTTCCAGTCTACAAACGTATACTCCACCGTCTATCTAAAGAACAAAATATCTATTTCGAAATAGAAAAGAAGATTCGGTCCGCCGAAGCGGGATATAAAGGTGAATGTTATGTCGACAACTTTTTAAAACAAGTGAATTTTCCCAAACACTCCGCCATCCTAAAAAATCTCCATTTCCAATTGCATGAAAATAACTATGTTCAGCTCGATACGCTCATCCTGACTAAAAAATATATTGCCATTTTAGAAATTAAAAACATTCGAGGCAAAATATCTTTTCAAAAAAATCCCGATCAACTGATTCGTGAAGTGGATGGTGTAACCACCCCTTTTAAATGTCCTGAACAACAGCTAAAAAGACAAGTCAAAAATTTGCAAACCCTTTTACAAACGCTTAAAATAACCCTCCCTATCAAGAGCTTCATAGTGCTAGCATATTCTAAAACACATGTTGTACTTCCCCCACAGTACACTAAAATTGTGATGGGCTGTGATCTGTTTAATCATATAGACGATTACAACCAACTTCCAGATACCATCTCGACAGTTAAATTCCAGCAATTACTGAACTATTTAATATCCCAATCCCGAGATTTCATCCCAAAACCTTTAGCACAAACCTATCCATTATCGGTCTCACACATTAAAACAGGCCTGTTTTGTCCAAACTGTGCTATAAAACTAAAGGATCGGACTAAATGTCCAAATTGCAAAATCCCCAAACTGCTCATGCAAAAACAAGCGATTGAAGATTGGTTTTACCTTGTAAAAGATACAATTTCCAATCGGGAATGCGTCTATTTTCTTGAACTTAAAGACAAGTATGCAGCAAGCTACTTGTTGAAAAAACTAGATCTTCAACCCATGAACCACTACAAATCCAGATACTATGTCATGCAGAAATCTAAAGCCTCTAAACGCGACCATTTGTGAGGTCGCGTTTTTGGGTTATAGGATCGTCTACTACTAAACTCAAGGATTTTACAACTTTCCTTGCTTGTTCCACTTAAAGACTTTTCTTTCGGAGGTAAAACAAGCAGATTTACTGGATAAAATCACCTTTTACAACTAAACTCGACGTTTTTACAACTAAATCCTCCGAAATTACAACTAAGACCTTCAGTTTTACAACTATCCTTGCTTGTTCCACTTAAACACTCATCTTTCAGAGGTAAAACAGGCGGATTTACTGGATAAAATTACCTTTCACAACTAAACTCGACGTTTTTACAACTAAAGCCGCCAGTTTTACAACTAAACTACCCCTCACTAACAACCAACCCTATTTCCTCACACCAAAAAGCGAGAAACCCCTGCTAAGGTTTCTCGCTTCTGTTAAATCACTCCAATTTTCACTGTTACTTTAAATAAATCGCCATCTACTTCCATTCGTAAGCTGCCACCATGTAAGTCTACGATCGATTGTGCAATCGCAAGCCCTAAACCGGATCCGTCTGTATGGCGAGATGTGTCTGCTCGTTTGAATCGCTCGGTTAATTCATCGATATTATTACCTAATTCATACTTCGCTATATTTTTAATAACGAAAACAGCTTCTCCGTCCAGTTGATCCAAGTTGATATACACCCTTGTATTTGGGAGGGCATATTTCAACGTGTTGATGATTAAATTATCAAGCACTCGCCACCATTTTTGTCCGTCGACGTAGGACATAATTGGTTTTTTTCCAATTGCTACACGGTAATCTAACCCTGATTTATCGATATCTTCCTGGTGTTCGGCAATTGCTTGTTGCAATAATTGCGTTAAATCGACTTTTCTTTTATCTAATTCGATATTGCCTGATGCCATTTTAGACACTTCGAATAAGTCCTCTATCAGAGTTTTCAAACGCATCGATTTTTTATCTAAAATCGCAATATATGATGCTCGCTCTTCATCTGTAATGCTTGGATTTTTTAACAAGTCCGTATACGTAATGATCGATGTTAACGGGGTACGAAGATCATGGCTTACATTTGTGATAAGCTCCGTTTTTAATCGCTCACTTTTTGCTTGTTCTGAATGAGATGACTTAATTAGGTTACGTATTTCATTCAACTTATCGGCATGCTCTTTAATTGCTGATTTTCCTTTTATTTCCATCCCATTTCCAATAACGCCTTTCGCCATTTCCTCCGTTTTCACGAAAATACGGTTTAAGTACGCCATTCTAGACATTAAAACAACGAGTACTGGAATCCCTATCAATAAAGTCGCTGGTATCCAAACGATTAATGCCACTGGTAACATGATTACAAGCAACGTTCCAGCTCCCCAGAAAAACACGACGATTAACATGATTAACGTTTGAAGCCCGATAGATTGCTTCAAGAAAAATCCTTCTAACGACTTTCCCCAGCTATAGATAAGACTTCCCTTCCAGTCAACTAACCCAAATCCAGCACGCATCCACTTCCATTGGTATAGCGTGAACGCTGTAAAAATTACTGCAAAAATAAATGTATAGATTTGCATATCATAGTCATTATATGTTACAAACATTACCAAACTTGACATAGTAGTTATGGCTAATAAAATACTAAGAATAAAAGATGCTAATTTTATATCAATCGGCAACTTACGATACTTTTCTTCGCTTCTCTCGTGTCGAAAGGTTTCGCTATTTTTTCTCCACAATAAAGTAAATGCTACTGCCGCTAAAATTCCTGCTACGACTACTCCGTAAAACTTACGTTGGTTTGTTATAAAACTTTTATATTCATAAGCTCTATGTCCACTTAAAATACTCGATTCCGGAATAGCAATGGTTCCTTCAAAACGCGCAAAGGGATTTCCCATCATATCACTGATTAGCCAACTTTCATCCAATTGTTGAAAGACAGTACGCTCTTTTAAGTAGCCATATTTACTAGAATATTCTTTTTTATAGGCGTTTTTCGAACTTATTTCTCCGTTTGTAAAATGCTCTCCTGTTTCGACATTTTTTAAGTCATACACAAAGTCCTCTTTTTGACTTAATAAATCATTTTTTGCATGTTCAATTGATTTGTAATAGCTATCTACTTGCGCTTCTTTTTCCGCTCGAATCTTGTTTTCTACATAGCTATCATCTTCAAAGTTTTTCGTAATATCCGCTAACCTTTTATCACGCTCTGCAAGCAAAGTCTTGTTCGGTGTTTGTACGGTCGTGGTTTCTTCTTGTACTGTGTCTGACGCTGCTTCTGTCGATACTTCCCCTGCCCTAATTTCGTATTGATTTCTTATCGAATTCAATTGGCTCTCTAGGTCCCCAAATCGATAGCGGTATTCCTCTATTTCCTCTGGCGTTACTGTAATTTTTTTCTTCACTTCTTCTTTATCTGGTGTTGCTAAAACTAACGGAATTATGGATGTCTCAAACTCGGATAACTGCCACCCAAATTCATCACTATCAAAATAACTCATACCGATAAATTTCCGTCCTTGTTCTATTAGTGTAAATAGTGATAACAAAATGATTACCGCCAACACACTAATTAAAATATTTCTTCCTATTGCATGCTTCATCCTGCAACGCCTCCTTTCATATTTCGTATAATTTGAACAAAACTTTCTTTTATTTCTATTAGTGGCATCCAGTTAGCTAGACAGTAGATTAGACAAATAATGCCGCACACAATTGCTAAAATAGACAATAGTAAACTCCATTTACTTGTCGATTTTATAGCCAACACCCCACACCACCTTCACATATCTTGGATTTTTCGGATCTGCTTCTATTTTTTCGCGTATTTTTCGAATATGCACCGCTACAATGTTTTCAGCATTATAGGCAGGTTCATGCCAAACGCGCTCGTATATTTCATTGATAGAAAAAACTCGTCCTGCATTTACCATCAAAAGCTCTGTGATTTTAAATTCGATGGGCGTTAGCTTCACCGGTTCCCCTTCGACCGTAAGTTCTTTTGCCTCTTTGTTTAACATGAGTCCATCGACTTCAATGATTGCTTGCTGCCCTTGATATGTACCGAGCTTTGTGTAGCGTCTTAGCTGCGATTTCACGCGTGCCACTAGTTCCATTGGATGGAAAGGTTTCGTTACATAATCATCTGCTCCGACCGATAATCCGTGAATTTTATCCGAATCCTCGGCCTTCGCACTCAGCATAATAATTGGGATATTTTTTTGTTCTCGTATTTTAAATGTTGCTGCTATCCCATCCATTTTTGGCATCATAATATCTAATACAATGACATGCACTTCATTTTCTTCTATTAACTGCAGTGCTTCTAGTCCATCCGCAGCTTTCAACACATTGTATCCTTCGTTTTTCAAATAAATTTCGATACCATCACGAATATCTTGGTCATCATCGGTCACTAATACTGTAAACTGGGTCATCTGCTTACCTCCAAACCTTCTTCCTTATGTTTCTTATTGTACCGTTCATTTCTTAACATTCCAGAAGGATAATTATGAAGAATTTCTTAAGAAAAAAGTAAAATTATTAGAATGTAACTTTCTACGAGGTAAACTGTCTAATGATATAAAGGAGTGATTCCATGAAAAAACTTATTTGGGGTGTATTTTCGATTTTCATCATTTTGCTCCTAGCGAGCTGCGGATCTTCGACTACAGGCGGAGTTCCGCAACTGCAGGAAGACAAAACTATTACGACTAAATTAGAAATAAAAGAAGATGGCAATGCTTCCTTTACGATTAAAAATGAAACAGAAAAAGAGAAGAACTTAACATATCCAAGTGGGCAGGAAATTGAATATCAACTGATAGACAATGAAAATAATATTGTTTATACGTATTCAGCTGATAAAATGTTTACCTTAGCGCTTCAAGAAAAAGTACTAAAACCAAATGAAGAAATAGTCATTCCACTTGATTTACAAACAGAATTAGCAAATGTACCTGTTGGTTCTTATACACTCATTGCTTGGTCTACTTCAAATGAATTAAAGGAACAAAAAGAACAGGTAGCTTATACGTGGGCTGGAAATGAAGAACTGGAAAGCGGTATATCATCTGAAACAATTACCGTCTATCAAGGGGATGCAAATGCGGAGTATGTGGAACCATATGAAATAATAATTGATCCTTCAGGTGATGTAGTTCGCCAAATTTTTGAAGAAATAATGGTGCTTGATGTTGGATTGATTGACTATCGTTTTGAGAATAATAACACGAAATTAGTATTAAATATGGACAGCGGATTAAATAATGTACAAGGAAGTGCCGGGGAGAACATGTTCATCGGAACCATTGTACACTCCTATTTTGATAATTTTCCCGAAGTAGAGGAAATATATTTTGAAAAAGAGGGCGAATCTCCGGTTACACTCGCTCATCTAGTTGTGTCGGAGCCATTTACGCGAGATCGATTCTATTCTAATTCACCTAACTAAAATATACTCTTTTATAACCATAGTTCGAAACGCAACTAACGTATACACTTAGGTATAAATAGCAAAGTAAAATTATTTTAACAAGGTGGGCTTTACATGACAAATCATGAAAAAACGAATTTACCTCCAAAAACATGTTCAATTGAACGATTAATCACGAAAGAGTCTGATATAGAACTAGTTTTACAAGGGAAGAAAACAGCTACTCGACGTAACGGACGTTATGCAGATGTAGGTGAAGTGATGGAACTAAGTGGTCAGTCTTTTGTTATTGATCATGTGTATATTCAAACGCTCGGTGATTTGACCAATGCGCATGCACAACAAGAAGGATTTGAATCAGTAGAGGACTATAAACAATCAATTCTGTCTTATCACCCTGGTATGCCATGGTTACCTCATATGACAGTTTGGGTTCATGAATTCGCTCCGGTAAAAGCTTAGGTACGGAAATTTTTCCACTATAAAACCACCTGCCATTATTGGTTGGTGGTTTGTTTTACATCTTTTCGTTCATAATAATATAGTGACATCCACGATCTCATCTAGTTGCAATGTGAATGATGTGAGAACGTCTTCCATTTCAATTTTCCTTCTATTTATATCCACCCAAATTACCTTTCCTAAATGAATATGGAATACTCCATTTCTCCATGTTTTTATTTCCACTTCTACATTTCGTTTCATCGCTAGTTGAATATTTTCTTGAATGATATCTAAATCCCATTCATCTAGGTCAGGACGGGGAGCTCTCTTTTGTTCCTCCATGTATTCTCTAAGAAGTTTAACGTGTTCTGGCAACATCATTGCAACCCACTTTTTATTTCCTCGATCCCGTACTTTTGACAAATCTAGTTCACCCAAATTATCCACCTAGATCACCTTGCTTTCTTTTAGACTAACAGGAGCGATTGCTAATACGTTCGTTATGAGAAATGTTCGCTTTGCCTTTCTGTTAAAGCAATATGCTTGAAAAGAGTTATCTTGTACCTTCAGTATTTTAACCCTTCTACTGCTGATTTCATTCAATTTAGATAGGTAAATTAATTCAATATTTTGCCCTCGACTGAAATATTTCTCTAATGATTCACGCACAAACGTTCCCCCTTTTCATTCAGTATATGAAACGTATGTTCTTTTTACAACTAGAAAATACTGCTATTTGCATTTTATTTTATTTGTTATAAATTTTTTCATTTCTTAAACCCAGAAAAGCCCCATCCGTCTCGTTAAAGAAGATAGGGCTTTCGTATGGAGTTATTCTTCGTTCATGCCGATGCAACGTTCGCATTCATAAAGGGATGATTCTACTTTCTCATGAATTTCACATCCGCATTCACGACAATGTTTGGTGCTTACTTCTGGAGTAGTTGTTTTCATGCAAATCACCTCCTATAATTTTTCATAGCCTGGCAATGTGAGAAATTCAACAAAATCTTGTTTACTTATTAAAGAAAGGAATAGCTCGGCAGCTTCGGTATAACGACCATTTGCATAGTTCTCGCTGCCAAATGCTTTTTTCAGCTTATCTAGTTCTTCTTGCAATGTTTCTCGTACTAAACTTTCGGTAACTTTTCGACCGTCCTCCAATTTTCCTTCTGGATGACGAATCCATTGCCATACTTGTGTACGCGATATTTCTGCGGTAGCAGCATCTTCCATTAAATGATTGATCGGTGCTGCTCCGTTCCCACGTAACCAAGACGCAATATATTGAACCCCTACACTGCAATTTAAACGCAAGCCATCTTCTGTAATAGAGCCTTGCGGAACTTCCAATAAATTCTTCGCGTCTACTTGCACGTCTTCTCGTTTACGATAAATCTGGTTCGGTGTAGGCATATGCTCATCAAATTCTGCTAATGCTACAGGTACCAGACCAGGGTGTGCTACCCATGTTCCATCATGCCCATCTGTTGCTTCCCTTCGTTTGTCTTCTCGAACTTTTGCAAATGCAGCTTCGTTTGCTGCTTCGTCTCCTTTAATCGGAATTTGTGCTGCCATTCCACCGATTGCAGGGGCATTTCTACGATGACAAGTTTGGATGCAAAGTTGTGTATACGCTCGCATAAATGGCGATGTCATCGTCACTTGACTACGATCCGGTAAAATCACATTTGGTTGATTGCGCAACCGTTTAATATAACTGAAAATATAATCCCAACGCCCGCAGTTCAGCCCTGCAGAATGGTCTCGTAGTTCATATAATATTTCATCCATTTCGAAAGCAGCCATAATGGTTTCGATTAACACAGTGGCTTTAATCGTCCCACTTGGAACATCTAGCTGCTTTTCTGCAAATACGAAAATGTCATTCCATAATCTTGCTTCTATATGGCTCTCAAGCTTTGGTAAGTAGAAATAAGGACCGGTTCCACGAGCTAATAATTCCTTTACATTATGGAAAAAATATAAGCCGAAATCGAAGAATCCACCTGCAATCTGCTCTCCGTCGATGAGCACATTTTTCTCGAGTAAATGTAAGCCTCTTGGACGAACCATTAGAATGGCTGTCTTTTCTTTTAAGTTGTACTCTTTACCGTTGTCTTGTTTAAAAGAAATGGTTTTTCGAACAGCATCGCGCATATTTACTTGGCCTTCCATCATATTATCCCAAGTTGGTGATGTCGCATCCTCGAAGCAAGCCATAAATGTTTTGGCACCGGAGTTTAATGCATTGATGACCATTTTGCGATTGACGGGTCCTGTAATTTCTACGCGTCGATCCTTTAAGTCTTCGGGAAGTGGGGCAATTGTCCAGCCTCCTTGCCGAATGGCTTTTGTATCTAGTAAGAAATCTAGTGTCCCTCCATTATCAAGCTGTTTTTGGCGTTCTTGGCGAGTTTCCAGTAATTCTATTCTTCTTTCATTAAACAAGCGGTGAATCGATGCTATAAAATCTAATGCTTCTTCTGTTAGGATTTCTCTACTTGCTTCTGTTTCTTTTCCCACTATTTCAATCTTTTTAGCTGTTGTTTGTTCCATTTATTAATAACCTCCATCCCCATGATTGATTATATAAATTGTGCTACTTCTGTAGAACCGCGCATCGCTGTCGTAGATGAAGTTCCACCAGATATTACTTGGGTAATTTCATCAAAGTAACCTGTTCCAACTTCACGTTGGTGTTTCGTAGCCGTATACCCTTTTTCCTCGTTCGCAAATTCTGCTTGTTGAAGTTTGGAGTATGCTGCCATTCCGTTTGTTTTATAGTCATGTGCTAGTTCAAACATACTGTTGTTTAATGCATGGAAACCAGCAAGTGTTACGAATTGGAACTTATAACCCATTTTTCCTAACTCCACTTGGTATTTTCCAATTGTCTCATCATCTAAATTTGCTTTCCAATTGAATGAAGGTGAGCAGTTATATGCAAGCAATTTCCCAGGAAATTGCGCATGAATCGCATCGGCGAATTGTTTTGCTTCCTTTAGACTTGGGTGGGACGTTTCACACCAAATAAGATCCGCATAAGGAGCATATGCTAAGCCACGTGCGATTGCTTGCTCAATACCTGGTTTAGTACGGAAGAATCCTTCTGGCGTTCTTTCACCTGTGATAAAATCTGCATCCCGTGGATCAATATCGCTTGTTACCATATCCGCCGCGTCCGCATCTGTGCGTGCGATTAATACAGTTGGTACACCAGACACATCCGCTGCTAAACGAGCCGCAATTAAATTACGAATCGCATTTTGTGTAGGAAGAAGTACTTTTCCTCCAAGATGTCCGCATTTCTTTTCAGATGCTAACTGATCTTCTAAGTGAACACCTGCAGCCCCAGCCTCGATCATGCCTTTCATTAACTCAAACACATTTAATGGTCCACCAAATCCAGCTTCCGCATCAGCAATAATTGGTGCGAACCAGTCGAAATGATCTCCTCTTCCTTCTGCTTGATCGATTTGATCGGCACGTTGTAATGCTTGGTTAATACGTTTTACAACTGCTGGCACACTGTTTGCCGGGTAAAGACTTTGATCGGGATACATTTGTCCTGAAAGGTTTGCATCTGCTGCAACTTGCCAGCCACTTAAGTAAATCGCTTGGAGTCCCGCTTTTACTTGTTGTACTGCCTGATTCCCTGTGAGGGCTCCAAGCGCATTAATAAAATCTTCCTTGTGTAAAGAATTCCATAAACGCTCCGAACCTTTACGAGCTAGCGTATGTTCAATTTGTAAGGAGCCACGAAGCTTAATCACTTCCTCTGGTGAATATGGACGTTCAATTCCTTTCCAACGATTTTCTTGATCCCACTCTGCACGTAATTGTTCTACTCGTTGTTGCCTTGTTAACATGTTCATCATCCTCTCTTCATTTAATGTATGAAACAGTTAAAAACATTACTTTCTTACTGTTCCATAACAGTTTGTTTTCTTGTAATCTACTATATAACAATATTCTGAATTTTGCATAGACTTTTAGATAAACGACTGTTTAAAGAGGATGAAATACAAATACGGTGGATGAACGAAGAAATTTTTATACTGGAGGGAAATGAATGGAAATATCGAAAGAACAACTTCTACAATATATCGCTTTGTTGGAAGATTGGATTCCGAAAGAAGCTTCTATCGCCATTGCAGCAAGGGGTGAGTACATTTATGTTGATGCAAAAAAGCAAAACTGGCAGCTGAGCAATAAACAAAAAGTGAAAGAAGGAAGCATTGCAGAAATAGCTATGCAGACCTGTTGTAGAACAGAGGGTGTCGTAGAGGATTTCATTCTAAGCGAACCTTATTACGGAATCGCCTATCCTATAAATTTTTTAGAAGAAACTGGAGCTCTTATTGTTATACTACCTCCAAAACACCCTGTTATAAATCCAGCGCCTTACCGTTTCTTGACGGGGAAGTTAGAAGAAGAATGGCGACCAATACCAATCGAGAAAATTGCATACATGGAAAGTCTTCAGAAAAAAACATGGTTTTATGCAAATAAAGAACCTTATAAAACGAGCATTCCGCTGAAAGAATTACAACAACGCCTCCCAGAATCATTTTTACGCATTCATCGATCTTATATTGTAAATGTAGCTTTTATCGATCGAATCATCCGAGATTTTTCTTCTAATTTATTAGTGCTACTCCAGGACGGTACAGAACTTCCTATAAGTCAGACATATACGGCTAATGTTCGGAATGCTTTAGGTTTTTAAATGCGAAAGAGCTACCTCAAGCGGAGATAGCTCTTTATTATATTTAACTATTAACAGGTATTTGCTTCGTCGAACTACTCCCAACAGTCAGAACAACGATACTTCCAAGCAATAACAAAATACCAACCCAAGAAGTCGCACTTAGTATTTCTCCTACGATAAATACTCCCAACAATGCAGCAGTCGTCGGTTCTGCAAGCGACAATGTTAGTGCAGAGGAAGAGGGAATCTTATTCAATCCTCTTCCATATAACACATACGCCACGCTCGTCGTCGCCAGCCCTAAGTAAAAGATAATTCCTACATTTCCAGCATTCTGTAGCCAGCTGACATCGTACAAAAACCAAAATGGTGACAAAAAGATAGCACTAACAGAGAAAGTCATTGCGACTACTGGAATTACTTCTTCTTTTCGAAGGAGCGATTTGCTCGATAGAGTATATATCGCAAATCCCACTCCAGCAATTAAAGAGTACATAACACCAACTGGATTGATCGTAATTTCCCCTTTATTCATAAACAAAAAAATACATCCTAGTAATGCGAAAGCTGTCGAAATTCCCCAAATTTTTGACGGTCTCACTTTTAAAAATACCCATTCGATTACTCCTGAAAATACCGGGGCACTTCCGATTGCAACTACACTCGCAATTGCTACTCCTGTTAATTTAACGGAAGAAAAAAACAATAGCTGAAAAAGTGATATGCAGATTGCAGCGTATATCGTCTCTTTCCACGGCCAACTTTTAAACTTAATTTTCTTTAATAGAATCATTGCGATTAATAATGAAAAACCACCGACCGCTGAACGCCCCGCACTTATAACGAAAGGGTGCGCATTTTCCGGTAAAAACGTTTGCGCCGTCCCCGTCGTCCCCCATAAAATGGCGCCAAGTAATACAAATATGTATGGTATTACAGACAATCCCATCGCCCCTCCTGAAAATTCTTGTTTTACTTTCAATATAGCACATATTGAGATAGTGACCATCGTATCTTATACTTATATAGATAGGAGGCATGCCCCGTGTATATGACAGTAGAAGAAACTGCGAATTATTTATCTATGCCTATTGAACAAGTGAAACGCTATATTGCTGAAAAAAAGATTCGTGCAATCTTCGATGGAGAAGATTATTACGTTAATAGTGCTCAATTCCAAACACATTTGGAGCAAGTAGAAGAGTTAAAACGCCAAATTGACGAATGGCGCAACACACCCATTCCGGATGATATTGATGTGAAAGATGAGGATTAGCATTTAAATAGTTAAAGCAAACAGGGTTTTCTCCGTATGTGGGGAAATCCTTTTGATTTTTAGTACCAGTAGCATACACAATTCGTGGTAATGCGAATCCTAGAGAAATTTAAGTAAGAAAAAGCAAATGCTTATCCTGATGAGTGTTCACGGAACTTGGGAAACCGTAGATAAGTCAAGGCTGGGGAACTTGTCATTCTATGTGGCAAGATGATAGATATTATTTTATAGAAAATAAAAAAAAACATAAAAATGAGCTAGGAAAGTATCTCCAAGCTCATTGTATTTCAACTTTTCGTTTTTTTGAAATGATCCGTTAGCCAATAATGCAGCACAAAACTTCATAGTAGTTGAGAAAAAGATAGTATTAAATTTCTTTTTCCATCAAAACATTTGTAGTCTGATAACCTAATTTTTCATATAATCCTCTTGCTACTTTGTTATGACCAAAAACATGAAGACCTATTTTATTCATTCCAAGTTTCTGCCCAACATTCTCTATTTGCCTCATTGCTTCCTTACCATACCCAAATCCTTGGTATTTTTCTAATATGTATATATCATAGATAAATCCTTCTTTTTCAGATTTTTGTGCAAGCCATATAACTCCAACTGCCTTGTCTTCATTCAGAACAGTGTATAAGAAATTACTCTCTGTCTTCTCGCCTTTCGGCAAAAGCTTCGAATATTCCTCTTTCGCTTTACTAATTGATTCTTCCTGATCCCAATTTCCGGATAAAACTTTTTCTTCCGCATATGATTTTATCGCTGAAGAAAGATATTTTTGATACTCATCGGAATTCATTAAAACTAACTCAACCATCGTTTTTCTCCCCCTTAACTTGTAACTTCTATAAAACAGCATTCAATTCCTTCTTTTCACTAACTGGCTGCATTAAGAAGGGGATTATACAAAAGCGTTAGAAATACCAAGAAACACACTTTCAAAACATAAAAAGTCTATGCCCTATTATTCTTTCACTATTTGTTTTTCCTGAATTTCCATATACAACAATAAATTAAGGCTAACTTCCAAGCTCCCTATATGGAAAAAGCTCATCTTCTTTTAGAAATTTGTGATGATGCAATTCTTCACTTACTAGGGATAATGCGTCGAAAGGGACCGCTAGCCTTCTCGTTTGACGCACCCTGCATGAGCCGCAACTATAGTCATCTCACTCCAAGTAAACTTGCTATTGTAAGAATTAGTTGCTTTCGCAGGCAATTTAGTTGGTCTCGTGCCGATTTAGTTGCTTTCAGACTAGAACTAGTTGCTTTAAATGATTAGTTTGTTGCCCTAATCCAATTACTGGATACAAGCAATTGGAAAACTGGATAAAATTTTGTTTTTTAGCGAGCCGACACTGTAAAGTGAGCAACTCCCATTGATTTTTGCGGCAGGCGGCGACTCCTGCCGGATGAGTGAGCTTAATGAGACATTCCAACGTACGCGCAAGCGGCGGGAATGGCTCATCGCTCACCCGGTGGAAAGCGTCCGTCCTGCAGCGAAAATCATGGCGGATACCTTATGACACACTTTCCCATATTACGTTACTTTCTAATCCCTAGAAAACGACAAAAAATAGGATGATACTCTACAATTAGAGATCATCCTATTTTTTACTTCTATATATTTTAAATCGTAATAAAAAATCCTGCACGTTTTCCAATGATTTCCGCGTAATCTTCTACCATAACACTTGCAGTTGGATACATCCCCGCACCCGGTCCTACTAATGTGAGGGTCCCGATGTAGTTTGTATCTAGTGAAACAGCGTTATTTACTCCTTCTATCGCGTATAAAGGATGATCTGGGCCTACAAGTTGCGGTCCAACCGATGCAAATAGTTCCCCGTTTTCATCTTGCTCAATTTCTGCAACATGTCGGTAACGAAGACCTTCTTGCTTCGCTTTTTTCACATCCTCTAATGAAATTTCATCAATTCCCACTACTTTTACATCGTTCCAGTTTGGCTGTTTACCAAAAGCGAGCGCACTTAAAATCATTAATTTACGGAAGGCGTCTTGACCTGAGACGTCATTATATGGATCTGCTTCTGCATATCCTAGGAGCTGTGCTTCTTTTAAAGCATCTTCAAACTGACATTCATCTACACGCATTTGCGTTAAAATGTAATTCGACGTTCCATTTAAAATTCCTTGAATTTTCTTCACTGAATTGACTTGAAGCAAATTTTTCAATGTTTTAATGACAGGAACTCCACCAGCTGTAGTTGCTTCATACCCGACAAATACGCCTCGGGATTTCGCGCGCTCTTGTAGCGGAATACTATACTTGGAGAACATCACTTTATTTGCTGTAATGACGTGACAACCTTTATCAATCGCTCGACATAAATAGCTATACGCCGGTTCTTCATTGACAATAGCTTCAAAAACTACTTGTAGTCCAGGAATGTTAATGATGTCCTCGAAGTCATCTGTTACTAGTACACCAGGAGTTTCTATTCTTTCTTTGGATAGGTTATGGACAAGAATAGCGCTAATTTCAATATCCAATCCTAGCGATTTTTTTAAGTCTTCTTTTTTTTCATTGACAATATGATATATCCCTTGACCGACTGTTCCGAAACCTAAGATTGCTGCTTTTATTTTCGCCATACTTTCTCCTCCAACTAAATCTGCACAATTGAGCTTTTTACATATTGTAGACTATTTCCGCCCAATTAACAACAAAATTCTATCTAGAGAGGACATTTGTTTTTTCCACAAGTACTTTATCTAAAGCATTTTGTAAGTCCTCTACCGCTTCTAACCCTACAGACAAGCGGATTAGATCCTCTGTTACGCCTGTTTTCACTAAATCTTCTGGTGTTAACTGTTGATGTGTTGTAGAAGCTGGGTGAATAATCAATGACTTCGCGTCTCCCACGTTTGCTACATGCGACCAAATTTCTATATTATCGATAATGCGACGACCTGCTTCTCTTCCGCCTTTTACGCCAAAGTTTAAGATAGACCCAAAGCCGTTTTGTAGATATTTTTTCGCCAGTTCATGAGACGGATGATCTTCCAATCCTAAATAATTCACCCATTCTACACCTTCATGGTTTACTAAATATTCCGCAATTTTTTGTGCATTCTCATTGTGCTTAGGTACTCGAAGATGGAGCGTTTCTAGCCCTTGTAAGAACGAAAACGCTGCTTCTGGACTTAACGAAGGTCCGAAATCACGTAGAAGCTGTACACGTAATTTAATCGCAAATGCGACGTTTGGTACATCGATTCCATAGCGTAATCCGTGATATGTTATATCTGGTTCAGTAAACCCTGGGAATTTATCTGAGTTCCAGTCAAAGTTTCCTCCGTCTACCACGATTCCACCGATCGTCGTTCCATGTCCGCCAATCCATTTCGTAGCGGAATGGATAACAACATGAGCACCGTGCTTAATCGGGTTCGTTCCATACGGAGTAGCGAATGTATTATCTATTAAAAGTGGAACGCCTACTTCATTTGCAATCGCCGCTACTTTTTCTATATCTAATATATTTAGACTTGGGTTTCCAATCGTTTCTGCGAAAAAGCCTTTTGTTTTATTAGTTACTGCAGCACGGAAGTTTTCCGGATTAGTAGAGTCAACGAATTTTACCGTAATGCCGTAACGAGGCAGCGTATGTGCAAATAAATTAAATGTACCGCCATATAAGTTTTCTGCTGCAATTATTTCGTCCCCTGCGCCCGCAATATTCAAAATCGAGAACGCAATTGCCGCCATACCCGAAGATACTGCAACTGCTGCCGTTCCACCTTCAAGAAGCGCTACTCGTTGTTCGAAAACATCGACAGTCGGGTTCATAATACGAGAGTAAATATTGCCCGTTTCTTTTAATGCAAAAAGATTTTGTGCATGTTCTGTATCGCGAAATACGTAAGAAGTCGTTTTGTGAATAGATACTGCTCGTGAACCTGTTACTGGATCTGGCTGTTGACCACCGTGCAAAAGAACTGTTTCTTTTTGAAGATTTGTCATTTTGAATTCCTCCTAAAAATAGTTTAGATGGACGCATTGGGAAACGGGTAAGAATCATTAGGACAAACAAAAAACCCCGCTTCGATTAAGAAGAGGGGTGCAGTTTCGCATGTTCCTCCTCTTATCTTCCAAATTCGAGTAATCCGAATTTGTAGGAATTAGCACCTTTCCAAGTTTAGAACTCGGTGGTTGCCGGGCATCGCAGGGCCTAGTCCCTCCGCCACTCTTGATAAGAGTATTAGATTTAGTTTTCCATCTTGATACAAAGTATAAGATTCTATTAAACTATAAGTCAAGTGTTTTTATAAAAAATTCTGAAACTTCTTTGGTGATGGAACGTTTAATGTATTGTAGTTATTAGATAGAGAGGTGAGATGATGGCAGTTTGGATTTTGATTATATTAGTTATTAGTTACTTAGTCGGCTCAATCCATGGTTCGAAAGTTGCGCAGGTTCTAAGTGGCGTCAATATCAAAAAAGAAGGGCTCAAAAATTCTGGTGCTTCGAATGCGGCGATTGTGCTAGGTATGAAATATGGCATCCTAGTCGCTGTGATTGATATTTTAAAGGGAGTACTCGTTATTGTCGGCGTGCGTTTTTGCATCCAACAATATGGTATTTTTTCCGTTATGGAATCGGATTTATTGCTTTATTTGGCTGGAGCTGCTGTTATTTTAGGGCATAATTTCCCAATTTATACTAGATTTCAGGGTGGGAAAGGGACCGCTTCGATAATTGGAATACTATTTGCTATATATTGGCCTATTGGACTTATTGGACTTTTATTATTAGTAGGTACGACTTTTTTAACGGATTTTTTATTGATCGGTGTGTTTGTATTTTATGCAGTATTTATAGTGGCTTCCATTTGGTTTGCCGAAGGGGTTGCACCTATTGCGGTTGCCGTTTTTTTATTCGTCATGGCTCTTATTCTCCATATCGAAAACTTTCGCCGTCTAGCCCGTAAAGAAGAACCAAGAATATCCGCGTTCTTGAAGAAAAAGAAACCATCTGTGTGAATGATATGAAGAAAAAAGTGAGGTGGATCGTGCTTATTCCTTTACTAGTTGTTATATCAGGCGGATTTGGTATGTGGATGATCACGAGCAAATGGCTAGACGATGGATTAGAACCGAAAGCAAATGGATCCAATGAATACGCCATCGTGCTTGGTGCAAAAGTGAAAAAAGGAAATGTCCCTTCTCTTGCTTTACGTTATCGTTTAGAAGCGGCACTCGCGTATGCTGTAGAAAATCCTCATGTGAAGCTCGTCGTATCTGGTGGACAAGGTCCCGATGAAGATATAGAGGAAGCTGTATTAATGAAAAACTTCCTTTTGGAAAACGGGTTAGCAGAGGAGCGTATCATCGTGGAAAATCGTTCGACCTCTACTTATGAAAACTTGTTGTTTTCGCAAGAGCTGTTGCCGGATGATGTGGATTCTGTGACGATTATTACGAGCGATTACCATCTATATCGTGCGAAAATGCTTGCTCGTAAGCTAAATTGGGATACGGATGTTGTAGCTGCAGAAACGCCAAAAGTGGTGAAGGCGAAAGTGAGATTGCGTGAGCGAGCTGCGCTTTTAAAGACTTATATTGTAGGGAAATAACTCCGAGATACTCGGAGTTATTTTGTCTAAGAAATTCGTGCTTTTCTACCTTCCCTACAAACTAATTTCATAAGAGAACGGTGGGCTGTAGGAACTAGCGTGAAAAAGATATCCATTGTTCTACGCAATGGCATTGGACAAATAATCGGTTTGTTTTTATGAACGCCATCCAAAGCGATTTTAGCTAGTTTTTCTGGAGACATTAACTTTTGCTTTTCTAATTGTTTGTACATAGCTACTTTGTCTATATTGATTGCCTTGGCACTAGTAAAAATAGGCGTATCAACAAATGTTGGACAAAGCGTGCTCACTTTTACCCCATATTCTTCTGCTTCAAAATGTAAAGAATTAGTCAAGCCTACAATAGCATGTTTGGTTGTCGAGTAAGCAGTAGTAAGAGGAGATGGCCCAAGCCCGGCAGCTGATGCTGTGTTAACGAGATGACCGAATCCTTGCTCTTTCATGATACGATATCCAACCTGTGTTCCATTGATTACTCCCCACAAATTAACGTTCACAATTTCCTTCCAGTCTTCCCTCGACATATCATATAACTCTCCATACATTGTAATACCCGCATTGTTAAATAGATAATCTAATCGCCCAAATTCTTTGTACGTATATTCAATTACACTCTCCACGCTTTTATAATCAGTAACATCCATATACTCATACCTAGCATTAGGCCCCGTTTCGTTAAGTTGAACCTCCGCAGTTTTTCCCTCTTTTTCATTTATATCTGCAATAATTACAAATACATCTTGGGACACGAGTTCGTTGCATAATGCCCTACCTATTCCTGAAGCACCACCTGTTACAATAGCAATCTTTTTGTAGTCTCCCATACGAAATCCCCCATTTTTATAACCGATTTATACTTGCTGCATATACGTCCGCTACAATTTGTGCACCAGTACTATTTAAATGAATTCCATCTAATGTAAGATTTAGTCCTCTTTTCTTTGATAACTCGTCGATTTTAGAAGGTTTCTTATAGAAGAAAACATCCAGCATGACTCTCATCGGATTTGTGCTAATGTAATCTGAACTATTTACATTGACTAAGTGCTCCTTAAATGCTGCTTGTATATTCACATAATCTACACTCTTCACTTTACTAATGGATTCGATAAGGGCTGCCAATTCTTTCGTTTCTTGATTAGGAGAATTGTGAAGGTCTTCGCCAACTATGGATGGCGATACGGTAACTACCTTTCTTGATGAAGCAATTACCATATCTAAAATTTGCTGATAAATTTCTTTAAACTCTTCATGGTTATTTACCACTGGCTGTGCTTGAACACTTAAGAGTTTAGAATAGACATCATTGACACCGATCCAAAGGAATATCAAATCATAGTCAGTAGCTAGCTTCATTTTTGTTAACCGTACATGCAAGCTTTTAACTGTTTCCCCTGGTTTCCCAAGATTGACGAACGTGACAGTTGGGTACCTTTCTTTTAAAATGTGAAAGAAAGAAACGCCAGGTCTACCATCTGTTAGACTGTCTCCAATGAACCCAATTTTCATATCAATTCCCCCTTTTTTTAATCGAAGCTAAAAAGATTGTAATCGCTTGTTTAAAAAGTGGCTCTAGCGTACTTAAATCTTGGGTGGTGTTCGTAAGTTGGCATAAGCCACCTAGCCATGTTCCTAATAGTGCAGTCCACTCCTCAATATTTCCTTCTTTAAATTCTCCATGTTCAACCCCTTCTTGAAATATAGAACGGTAAGATCCCATTGGTATTACTGCTAGCTCGAATAATTTCTGCACGGATTCTGGACTTGATTTTGGATCAGATGCTAACTCCTGCCCTGCTTTTAATAGTGGTGTCTGGTAATTGTATAAAACATGCATAGCCATTCCATACCATTTCTCTGTAGCAGTTGAATAAGCCGGTTCCTTTTCCAACCATTTTTCATACCATTCCCGCATTGATTTTTGTGCTAATAAAACAAAAAGCTTTTCTTTATTTTCAAAATGATAATAAATATGTCCCTTACTATAACCAGAGGCTTTTGAAATATCCCCTACGGTTGTTTGAGTATATCCCTTTTCAGAAAATAAAAGGAATGAATTTTCCATTATTACTTGCCTTGCTTTATCGCTATCATAACGTCTTTTATTCAATATTTTAGAAGCTCCTTCTTACATTTGAACAATCGTTCTATTTAAATTATAAATTATTTAACTGAAAATTCAAATCATTTTATGAGTGTTCATAATATTGTCACTTTGGATTAAAAGCAATACATCTTATTGGAAATGTATTGCCCAATGAACACGAGGCATTAGTTTTAGTTATATAGTCTAAATGTAGCTGTACTATATGCTATTAAGTTTCCTTGTTCATCGATTACTTTGCCATTTAAAATCGCCGTATGATCGGAGCGGTGTATAAGCTCACCAATTATTTCACTTGTTCCTTCAAAAACACTATTTAAAAACTTTACTTCCATTTGAATGGTTGATGCAGCCTTAACGCCTAATGATCTAGATGTTATGCCCATTACTATATCTAGACCAGACATTATAACTCCCCCATGCAACATATCCTTTAAGTTAGAAATTTCGGGTCTTTTTTTTATTTGAATTATTACTTTCCCATATTCAACACTTACACATTCGAATCCTATATACTTAAAAAAATTAGATTGTTCAAACTCATTAATCAAAGAAGAAAAGTTCATCATACAAGCCTCCTGTGCACCAATACTGTGATTTTATCATTGTTTCGTCGAATTTATCGCTTGTTTGCCATAAAAAGCACAAAAGGCGCGCATTTGCGTCTCTTGTGCTTTTTATCTTCTCTTGATATTTATAATAGCTATTAACTCTTTTGATATTGTACTTTCTCCAAATGACGTACCATTTGACCTAAGTGACTCTCTATATGTTTAACAATTAAATGATCGATTAAAAAAGACAGCGGTTTGCCATCAAAATTAGCGTTATAGCTTGGTGCAGTTTTACTTAAATCTTCCGCTTGGACTTTACTTAACGCTCGCTTTGTAAGAGAAATTAGCGATTGGAGACGAGTAATTACTTGTTCTGTAGAAACAGAAGCAACATAATTTTCTTCCACAGCGGCTAAACGTCGAACATGCTCGTGGTTACGTCCCCATTTTGCCCCAGGAACGATTAATAATGCTTCTAAATCTGCTACCCAGAATTCGACTGCTTCGATGACATGACAAGCAATTTGCATAACTGACCATTCTTCATCAGATGGCTTTTTATATAAGAAAGATGTTTCTGTTGCTTCTATTATGTGAACCATTTGATCGATGATTGATTTGATAATTGTTGAACTTTCTTTCAAATTTTCTATTGTCATTGTAAAATACTCCTTAGTGTCGGTTCTAAACCGTTAATTGTGATGCATTACAAAAAAACAAAGGAAGAAAGGAATGAATTTAATGTCTAGCAATACAACCATCGGCTCTTTAACTTTAGGAATTCAAATTATCGATGCCGTTGCGCAAAGTGATATTCCTTTAAAGTTTTCAGATATTCAAGAAATTACGGGTATTTCCAAAAGTAATTTGTACAAGTATTTAAATACATTAACGCAAATGGACTTATTATTTCGTGATCAAAAACGAGGGTATTTTTCATTAGGCTATAAGTTTTTAGAATACGGAACAGCAGCACTGCAAAATGCTGATTTCATAGGTAGATTAACTCCATATTTTAAAGAAATTAGTAAACTGACAAGCATGACCACTCTACTAGCAACTTGGATCAATGATGGACCTGTTATTACGAATATTTGGAATACCAATTATGGGTTAAATATTGGTGCACAGGTAGGAACAAAATTACCATTATCATCATCATCAGGTAAAATATTTGCAGCTTATGCCAATTCATTAGAAATAACAAATTGGATTGAACAGGAACAACAAACAATCGAACAATTTAACATAGCTAAATTTCAACGTGAGCTAAAGCAAATAAGGATGGAACATTTTACTTATTCCTATGAGCCACTTGTGCGTCATGTATCATCTATCGGCTTTCCAATTCTTAACTACAAACACGAGCTCGTAGGTTCTTTTTCTGTCGTCGGTTTTTCTGAAGATGTACCTAGTGCCTTCGATACAGACATTATTCAACGCATTATATCCATGAGTAAAGAAATGTCTGCAATATATGGTTATAAAGAGAAAGAGGAATAACTCCCCTCTTTCTTTTTTTATTCTATTAAGCTTTTACCTCGTTTTTTCGAACGTTGAAATAGTTGTATAAATGGTCTGCTACTTCATAATCTGTAGCTTTATGATTATTGAAAACAGTTTCACGTAATAAAATTGTGATTTCATCTTCCGCATGAATGATTTCTCCCCATTTACGTGCAGATGTTTGAACCATTGCACTACGAGGCTGTCTTTCCGCTTGGTATTTGGTAAAAGCCTCATTATAAGTAGATTCTGTTTCCAGTGCTTCCCCTATAACAAAAGCATCTTCCAGTGCCTGCGCACCACCTTGTGCTAAATATTGTAGCATCGGATGTGCGGCATCCCCTAACAATGTCACATTTCCTTCAGTCCAATTTTCAATTGGCAAGCGGTCGAACATTGCCCAACGGAATTGCGTAGAAATAAACTCTAACGCACGCGCTACTAATGGATGAGCTCCCTCAAAACGTTGTGCCATTTCTTCTGGTGTACCCCAGTCACCGTCTGGCTTGTAATCATAAGTTTTAAACACAACAACTTGATTATACAGTTCACCACGACGTACAGGATATTGGACTAAATGTAAGTTGGGACCAATCCACATAATGACATCATCCATTGCTACATCACCTTTAGCAGTGATTTCTTCTATTGGAATCGTTCCACGGTATGCAACATATTCAGAGCAAATAGGCTCGTCATTTGAAAATAATTTACGTATATTTGATTTTAAACCGTCTGCACCAATGACAGCTTCGGCACTATACGTTTCCCCTTTTTGGTTTGTAACAGTTGCTTGCCCTTCTGCTTGTTCGACTTTTTGAATAATTTGATCGTTCATAAATTGGATACGTCCTTGTTTTTGACACGCTTCAAATAGTACACGGTGTAGATCTGAACGATGGAGTACTACATATGGTTGCTTAAAATGTTCTTGGAAACCTTCTGTTAAATCTAAAACTGCTAACTCTTTTGCTGTATAAACATCCTTCAAAACAAGACGTTTTGGGAATACAGAAACTTTTGCAATTTCTTCTTTCACCCCTAGTTGATCTAAAACAAATAGCGCATTTGCACCTAGTTGAATACCAGCACCAACTTCACCAAATTCAGGCGCTTGTTCTAGTACGGCTACGGACTTGTCCGTTCGTTGTACAATTGAAAGCGCTGTCGCTAAACCGCCGATTCCTCCACCAACTACGATAATGTCACTGATTTTCGTCATAAATGATAACCTCCTAGTAATTTAATGTGTTAAATTCCATAAATAGAGAACAATGTTTCCTTATAATGAAAATCTACCTCAAATATAGTATAGTTGTCAATGATAAATCAAAATTTTCTAATTCTTAAAAACGTTTTCACAATAATAATAACAGTGAGTAAAAACTGAAAGAAGGAAACCAAATGGAAGAAAATAAACAGAGGATTATCCAATCGTTACAAACCGGATTAGGATTATTAGAAATGATTGCCAAAGAACGAAAACCAATGAAGTTTACAGATATTCAGCATCTATCAAATATGACCAAAAGCAATCTCCATAAATATTTAACAACATTTATCCAGTCAGGATTTTTATACCGAGATCCCGTTACCTATACATACAAACTAGGCAACAAACTTGTAGAGATTGGTAATGTTGCACAGGGAGATACATCTATTATTAAAATTGCAGATCCATATATGAAAGCTTTTACAGAAGAAACGGGTTTAACAGCACTAATCGCTATACCTTCCTTAGAGGGTCCACTTGTAAAAGAAATATGGAGTGTCACATACGGTATTGACATTGGTGCACAAAATGGAACTACGTTGCCGTTGATTTCATCTACAGGATATATTTTTTATGCATTTAAAGACGGAATACAACAAATCAAATGGATTGACCAATCTAATAAAACATTATTAAACCAAACTCAACACGCTTTTTTACAAGAAATCGAACAGGTAAAAGAACAATTATTTGTAGCAAAAACGGAGCCACTCAAAGAACATATTTCTTCTTGTAGTGTGCCAGTGTTCAATTTCCAACAGGAATTAATAGCTGCGATTACAGCTGTAGGTTACAAAAATCTTATCCCTAATAATCATCATCATCCTACGGCACAAAAAATGTTGGTGTTATCACAAAAATTATCAAATTACTTTAAATAAAATAGTGATTTTTCTGAAAAATCTTGACACTGCACTATAAAATGTATTATATTTTCTTTAAATAGAGAACATTGTATTCTATTTTGATAATAGGAGGATTAGAATGAAATTAATTAACTATACCTTTAATGGCACAACACGTGCCGGAGCAATTGTAGGCGAACAAGTAATTGATTTAAATTATGCTTACGAAACGCAATTAAAAACAGCTGGTGAATATCGCTATAAAGAAATTGCCCATGCATATGTACCATCTACAACAGATGAGATATATCAAGGGGGTAAAAAATCAATTGAATTAGCACAACAAGCTGTAAAATTCCTATTGGCTAATCCAACTGTCTCTGCACAGAACGCAATTTTTTCACTTGAGGAAGTAAAAGTAGAAGCACCTGTCATTAATCCAGGAAAAATTATATGTGTAGGGCATAATTACCGTGAACATATTTTAGAAATGGGTCGTGAATTACCTACACATCCTGTTGTCTTCGCTAAATTCGCGAACACTATTTTAGGTCCTGAAGACGATATCCCATTTTATCCGATTTCGGAGCAATTAGATTATGAAGCAGAATTCACTTTTGTAATTGGAAAACAAGCACGCAATGTCTCAGAAGAAGACGCATTGGATTACGTTGCTGGTTACACGATTGCTAATGATGTGACTTATCGCGATATCCAACGTCGCACATTACAATGGCTACAAGGCAAAACTGTAGACGGTTCTGCACCAATGGGTCCTTATTTAGTAACAGCTGATGAATTAAAAGATCCATCTGGTTTAAATGTTGTATTAACTGTAAATGGAGAAGTTCGTCAAAAAACAAATACAGCCAATTTAGTATTCTCTGTACAGAAATTAGTGTCATTCTTATCCAATTTAATGACGCTTGAACCTGGAGATGTTGTATTAACAGGTACGCCAGGTGGTGTTGGGGTAGCGATGGAACCGCCTACATTTTTAAAAGATGGCGATGTAGTGCGTATTGAAATCGATAAAGTAGGAGCTTTAGAAAATAAAGTCGCTACTGTAGCAGGCACATTAGTAAATGCTTAACGCTTAAAATCATCTTATTTGAAAGGGAGTCGAGGAATTATGGCTGGAGTAACTCCAGAAGTTGCAGAATTTATGAAAAGTCAAATTGTCACAGACTTTACGAAAGAAATTGCTCAATATAACCTTGGACCACTTTGGGAAGCAATACCTGAAATTATGAATAAGACACCGAAACCACACGCTGAAGCTTATTTATGGTCGAAGGAGTTAATCGATAAAAAGATGGCTGAAGCAGCAGAAATTTTCACACCTGACCGTGGTGGAGAGCGTCGCGCTATTTATTTTCAAAACCCTGGTTTAACTTATCGTAAACCTTGGGGATGGGCATCTACATCTCAAACAATTTATGCCGCTGTTCAAATGCTTCTTCCAGGAGAAAAAGCACCATCTCACCGACATTCACAGTCAGCTTTGCGCTTCATTTCCAAAGGGACTGGTGCCTATACAATCGTACAAGGTGAACGTATTTTCATGGAAGAGGGCGACTTCTTAACTACACCTAAAAACTTATGGCATGGTCATGAACATTTAGGCACGGAGCCAATGTTGTGGATGGACGCTTTAGATATTCCAACTCTATATTCAATTGGTGGTACTTTCTTTGAACCTTATGAAGATGGACTACAACAACCTGGTGTCCCAGATAACTTTTCCGAGCAACGATACCGTGGAGGTATGATTCGACCAGTTGGAGACGATAAATTTACAGTTGCACCTTTAGCAAACTATAAATGGGATCGTACGGTAGATGGTATTAAAGGGTTAATGGCTTTTGAACCAGATCCACATCATGGGTTTGCTGTCGAGTATATTAATCCATCAACCGGTAAATCTGCCAATCCAACATTAGGAACACGCATGCAACATTTACCAGAAGGAATGCATACAAAAGCACTGCGTCACACACATTCAACTGTTTATCATGCTCATAAAGGAGAAGGCTACACAGTTATTAACGGCGTACGCTTCGACTGGAAAGCTGGAGACTACTTTGTAGTACCTAACTGGGCTTGGTATGAACATAAAGCAGCAAAAGATTCCTACCTATTCTCTGTAAACGATATTCCAATCATGGATCGTTTTGAATTGGAACAAGAACAGGCTTATGACTCTACTAATGGTCACCAAGATATTACTAGCGAATTCAAAGCGGCATTTCGTTAACGATGAATAGAAGTAATTCCGTAAATTAAAACTACAACTTGATATTTACGGGATTACTATTTTTGTAAAATAATATGTAAGCGCTTTATCTGAACTTTTATTCTACCCAGGTAAAATATTTAAGGAGGTGGCGAAAAGAGTATCTAGAGTTTTCAGAATAGTAAATAATTATTTTATTTTTTCATTAAATCGGTATCATCTTATTTTATGATTTATCTTTCTACTATAACAATACATGATTTTAGGAAGGATGTTTTTAATAATGGAAAAAAAGAAATTTTGGAGCTATGAAAATAAATTAACAATAATCTTCTTCTTTGTAATAGGGTTTGTATTCTTTGATCGTTTAGCGATTAACTATTTATTTCCGATGATATCAGTAGATTTAGGACTTAACTACACGCAATTAGGTTTACTTGGAGCAGCACTTGCATTAACTTGGTCAGTTTCAGGTCCACTAGGTGGATTTATCTCGGATAAGGTGAAAAGTAAAAAAGTAATGTTAGCAATTTTAGTACTCGCATTCTCTGTTATTTCATTATTACATGGATTAGCACAAACTTTCGGTATGTTATTTGTACTACGTTTATTAATGGGTATTGTAGAAGGTCCACTGATTCCGCAAACACAATCGATTTTAGCAATAGAATCTTCGGAGCGTCGTAAAGGTTTTAACTTAGGCTTTACGATGAACACAAGTAACGCATTATTCGGAAGCATTTTAGCACCGATATTAATCGTTGCATTAGCAACTAAGTTTGACTGGCATACTGCATTCTATTTAACGATTATTCCAGGGATTCTTTTAAGTTTAGCGATTTTAAAAGGAGTTAAGAATCCATATCCATCCAGATTTCATGCTATGCATGCAACAAAATCGACTGAAAAAGTGAAAGTGAAAGACGTTCTTAAACATCGTAATATATGGTTATCCATTATTGTTTTCAGTTTAGTTATGACAACACTAATGGCATTTCAAATTTTTGCACCAACCTATTTAGTGCAAGCAAAAGGTTTATCAAGTACAACAATGAGTTTAGTAATGGCTTCATTCGGAGTTGGTTATGCAATCTTCGGATTCTTAATCCCAACTCTTTCAGAACGCACTGGTCGTAAACCAGCTTCTGCAGTTTCTGGTTTGTTATTAATTCTTGTACCATTAAGTATCGTATTCGTTGATTCTATTCCATTAATGATGATTCTCTTATTCATCGGTTCGGCTGGTTCAGGTGTAATCGGTATGTCAATGTCAGTTATTCCTGTTGAGTCTGCTCCATTACAATACTCAGGTCTTGCAATAGGTTTAACAATTGGTATTGGTGAGCTAATCGGTGGGTTCTTAAACCCAATGATCAACGGGGCTTTAGCTGACATGTATGGTATTCAAACACCATTATATGTTGCAGCTGCTGCAGGCCTTATCGCGTTTGTGTTCACGTTATTCTTTAAAGAAACGGCACCATCTAAAATTAATAGAACTCCGGAACCAGTAGTTAACACGAGTGTTCCGGTACAATCCTAGTTGGAATAATAAAAACGAGGGGTTGAGTTTCATTATTTGAAACTCAGCCTCTTTATTTTGAGTCTTAAAGATAAAGTATTTATACTTACAGAGGACTGAGGTGAGCAAAATGGCAAAAAATGAAGTTTCGACACTTAAAAAAGGACTTCGAGTTTTAGAATTGGTAAAGAATCATCAAGGTATTACTTTAAGAGATGTGATGGACGAACATGACCTAAGTAAATCAACAGCATTTCGTTTATTAACAACATTAGAAGAGATGGGTTACATATATAAAAGTCATACTCAGTATTTTATTAACCACAAAATGTTTTGTGAAAGTTTTGAAAAGCGCTCTCCGATGGATTGGACTTCGTTACGTTCCATATATCAAGCAGCGAATAATTTACAGATGAGTACATATATAGGCAAAGTTGACGGTACGGACTTAGTCATGACGCAAATATTACATGCCCCATTTCAAAAGTCGGCAGACACAGAAATCGGAAATCGTTCAAAACTACATCAATCCGCTTTAGGTAAAGTAATCCTAGCCAATTTAGCTGAAGAACCGTTAGAGTCTTTACTTGAAAAGATGTCACTTGAACGTGCCACGAAAAATACGTTTCAAGACTCACAGCTATTTCGATATCATTTAAAAGCAATACGCGAAGATGGCTTTGCTTTTGATGATGAGGAACGGATCGTTGGTATCCGTTGTATAGCCGTTCCTGTGTTTCGTAATCAAGAAGTTATTGCTGCGTTAGCAATTGCAGCACCTGCTGAACAAATTTCTCGAAGCAATATAAAACAGATTGTTTCTAAACTTAATACAGGAAGCAAGGCCATTACGAAAGAAATAGAAACTTTAGTCAATATTCATTAAACTTTGGAGGAATTCACATGAAAGTAGTAGCAATCGTAGGAAGTATTCGAAAAGATTCATATAATTTACAACTAGCAAAGCATGTTCAAAAACGTTATGCAGAGCAATTTGAGTTAGAAATTTTATACTTATCTACATTACCTATGTACAACCAAGATATCGAATTAGATGCACCACAAGAAGTACTTGATTTTAAAGCAAAAGTTAAAGGTGCAGATGCAGTTCTTTGGGTAACGCCTGAATACAATTCAACTATTCCGGGTGTGTTAGGAAATGCGATTGACTGGTTGAGCCGAGTAGACAAAGTAATGAACGGTAAACCTTCTATTATTATGGGCTCGTCAATGGGTATTTTAGGATCAGTTAAAGCACAAATGCATTTACGAGATATACTATTTGCGAGTGGCTTAAACTCACCATTATTACCAATGAATGAAGTATATGTAGGTGCAGTACATGAGAAGTTTGATACAGAAGGTAACTTAACAGATGAAGCGACTATCGATTTCTTAGACTCTGTCATTTCAAACTTCCAGGAATGGATGAAACAATACGTATAAAAATATTACACCTCTTCCCTTACATGAAGAGGTGTTTTTAAAAGGGAGATTACAATGAAAGCCAACTACCAAAATCTATTTCAAGATTATACATATAAAAGTGGCGTCCATGTGAAAAATCGTCTCATTATGGCTCCGATGACAACCTTTTCCGCTGATGAGAACGACTTTGTATCGCAAGAAGAACTTGATTATTATAAAGAGCGTGCAAATGGTGTCGGTACAATTATAACGGCCTGTGCATATGTATCAAAAAGTGGAAAAGGATTTGATGGTCAAATGGGTATTAACCATGATGGAACCATTAAAGGGCTATCTCAATTGGCAGAGGCTATTCATTCTGGTGGAGCGAAAGGCGTTGTTCAACTTTATCATGGTGGTCGTTTAGCTGTCCCAAGACTTATTCCAAATGAAGAAACAGTTAGTGCAAGCTCCATTGCCCCGCTTAAAGATCGTGGATTCTATAGCATTAATCAGGCTCCAAGAGCATTAACGACGGAAGAAGTATATGGAATTATTACTGATTTTGGTGAAGCAACACGTCGTGCTATTGAAGCAGGCTTTGATGGCGTGGAGTTACACGGAGCAAGTGGATATTTAATTCAGCAATTTGTCTCCCCACACTCTAACCATAGAACAGATGAATTTCAACATACGAATCTATTCTCTTTAAAACTGATCGAAGAAGTAAAAAAGGTAATTCAAGAATATGCAACGAAACCATTTTTAATCGGCTATCGTTTTTCACCAGAAGAGCCAGAAACACCTGGCATTACAATGAAAGAAACCTATTCTTTAATCGACGAATTAATTCAAGCAGATATTGATTATCTTCATATTGCAACAACAGACGCTTGGGCAAAACCACGTAGAGGTATCGTAAGTGATAAATCACGTACGGAGTGTATTGCAGAATATATTAATAAACGAGTACCACTAATTGGTGTAGGGAGTGTTCATACGCCTGATGATGCCGCACTTGTCTTAGAAAAAGGTGAAACAGACTTTGTGGCAATTGGACGAGCACTAATTGTCGATCCGCATTGGGTTGAAAAAGTAGAAAAAAAAGAAGCGGATACCATTTCTCTTCAATTAACAAAAAATGATAAGCAACAGGCTGTTATCCCAACTCCTTTATGGAAACTAATATTAGAAATTGAAGGTTGGTTTCCTGTTGAACGATAAGTGAATTTATTTATGTAGCAATAAAACGGAAGTGATCAAACGCAATGTCGCGTTGATCACTTCCGTAAAAAAACTACGAACCTTCCCATCTCAAATTATAGTGAGGGTTGAAAGTTTCTTACTTAGCATTCAAAAAATCACCAGTACGTTTGTAAACGTCTTTATATTCACCGAGATGCGTCCATTTCCCTAAGAATCCATGCGTAACACCTTCATAACGTTTTACTTCCACATGTACACCCGATTTTTGTAAATTCTCCCCAAATAGTTCCCCTTCATCTCTAAATGGGTCATATTCTGCTGTAATAATAAATGTTTCTGGAAGATTTTCTAAATTTTCTTCGCGTATTGGTGAAACAAGGGGATTATCTGTACTAACATCACCTAGTAGATAGAAGCTATTCAGCTCAGCTAGTTGATCACTTTCTACGAAATAGCCTGTACCATTTTCCACTAATGATGGGTAACGGAATTCACTAAAATCAAGGTCTAAAGATGGATAGAATAATACTTGTTTTGTAACTGTAAATTCTTTTTTCTCACGGGCCATTAAAGAAACAGCAGCAACTAAGTTTCCACCAGAGCTATCACCTGCTAGAGCGAGTGTTTTTCCATCCCACTGTAATTCTTCTTTATGTTCTGTTACCCATTTTGTTAGATTATAGCTATCTTCTAACGCAGCAGGAAATGGGTGTTCAGGAGCAAGGCGAAAATCAACAGCAATGACTTTATGGCCTGATGCCGCACACAAGGAACGTGCTACATCATCATGACTTTCTAAGTTCCCTGAGAAGAAGGCACCACCATGGAAATACATTAAAACTGGGTAAACATCTGCTTCTGTAGGTGTATAAATTCGAATCGTCAGGTCTGCTTCAGGCGTTGACACCGTCTTGTCTTCCACCTGATATACTTGTTCTCGTTGTTCCACTGGTAAAGATGGTGCATCGAACATTTTACGATGTTCTTCGGGAACCACCTTTTGTTTTGTATCTGATTTCGGGATGAATTCCAATATCTTTTTTATCTCGGGATGTACCGGCATCTATGAGAACCTCCTTATTTTTTTATTCGTTCTGATTTATCTAAAAAAACGAACGGAATTCCTTACCTATTGAATAGGTAAGGAATTTATTACTTTTAGAAGTGAGCTTTTTCCGGGAATGCAGTTTCTGCTTGATCTGATGGGAATAGACGAGATAATTCTTGATAAAGCTTCGTAATTGGTTTACGTTTTGCTTCATAGTTTTGTAGTGCTTCATCAATTGTATCCGCTTCCAGGATTGATTTTGCTAATACCTCTGCATCTTGCATGGCCATGTTTGCGCCTTGCCCTTGATTGTGGAGCATTGCGTGAGCCGAATCGCCAAGTAACGTAACTGATTTCGTGCTCCATTTATCTATTGGTTCTAAATCACATAATGGACGAGTCACAATGTCTTCAAATGCGATAGTCTCTACTAATTTTTGAAGTGTTGGACCAAAACCTGTAATGCTTGCTAAAATCTCTTCTTTTGTTAATTCTGGTTTCCATGCAAATTCACCCGGTACTGTAATATCTACGGATACTTGATTACGATGCTCTAATGGCAATAAATAAAAGGAGTTATCACCATCTACATAAATTCGTAAAATGTTTTCCTTTGAAGCCATACCAAGTGCATCGTCAAAGTCAATTAATACACGGTGTGCAAGATAGCCTGAATATACCGGTTCCACATGCCCTAGAACCTGATTACGGACTGTTGAACGAATACCATCTGCTGCAATGACAAGATCTGCTTCAATTGTTGTTCCATTTTCAAACGTGACTTCGGCATAATCTCCGTGGTCGGTAATTTTCTCGCAGCGATGATTTAAATGAATTTGATCTTCTGGAATACCTGACACAATTGTTTCTAATAGATCTGCACGGTGAACCAAACGAGCGTAAGCTTCTGTTTTGTCATCGGTTAATACCGGCCATGCTTCTTTAATCAGAACATGATCATCTCCAGCAATAATTTCCATGTGGTCACTTTGTGTCGTTACTTTTTCCAACGCTTCGTAAAGACCCCATTCCTTAAAGCATCTCACGCTTGGCGGCCGAATCCCGACACCTGCTCCAACTTCCTTCATAGATGATGCTTGCTCATACACGTCTGCACGAATTCCTTTTGCCTTTAACGCTACTGCAGCTGATGCTCCCCCAATGCCTCCACCAATAATTGCAATTCTTAATTCAGCTTTTGATTTCATGAACATTTCCCCCTAAATGTGTTTTTTTACAAACATTTTTTATTCATACACCCCAAATTGTGAACCATCTCAACGATTTACTGAAAAAGATAACTTGTAATCATCTGCAATATGGACAGCCTTTCTCCAGCCTATGAGGCGATCATTACGTGTGTACAACTTGGTTTCCGTTATAAGAACAGGTTCATTGTTTTCAATGCCCAAAACCTCTGCCACCATCTTACTTGCACCAGACGCATAAATTTGATGATCTCCTCGAGAAATGAGGATACCTTGTTCTCTCTCAAGTAACACAAAGACACTCTCGGCTTCTTCAAGCTCCCGTTTGTCCGGTTGGAAATCCTCTGGTACGAGCAGGTAAGTCTGCGCCCATACGAGCGGCTTCCCTTTGAGCATGATTAAACGAGAAATTCTCAAAACCTTGTCATTCGGATCAATACGAAGGATTTCACAAAGATTCTCTGTAGGTAATACCCAATCAACGCTTAATATTTTCGACTTGCAATCCATCCCTTGATCGCGAAGAAAACCAACTAGTCCTCCTAACTCTAGCCCTGGAGGTCGTACGGGCATTTCCTGAACAGGAAAGGTGCCCTTCGCTCGCTCTCGGTAAACATAACCTTCATTGGCAAGCTCCTTCAGTGCCTGGCGGACAGGTGCTCGACTCACACGGAACCGCTCAATAAGTTCATGCTCGGTGCTAAATGGTCGACCCGTCTCACCAGCTGCAGCCTGTAGCTCCTTGATTAAGATTTCCTTAATTTGTTTATAAAGAGGCACCGCTGATTGGCGATCAATCGTGTGTTTTAGTGCATGTCTAGTCATTGCTGTACTCCAATCGTCTCTTTTTGTAAGCTAGCATGTAGCCTAAGCGGAGCCGCCGTACGTTCTTGTACATATTCAAACGTAACATTTGGAGCAAGTTCTAAAACTACAAGGCCAGCATCTGTTACGTCGATTATCGCAAGATTTGTATAAATACGATCTACACAACGAGGAGTCGTTAGTGGATACGTACATTCTTCTACAATTTTTGGTCCCTGCTTACTTGTATGTTGCATAAACAGGAAAACACGTTTACTGCCGGCAGTAAGGTCCATTGCACCACCAACACGTCCCAGAGTAGCGTTTGGAAGCTTCCAACTTGCTAAGTCACCATACTGTGATACTTGGAATGCGCCTAGAATCGCTGCATCCAGGTGACCACCACGAATCATGGCAAATGATTCTGATTGCGAGAAGAATGAGCCACCTGGTCTTAGTGTAATTGGCTCTTTCCCTGCATTTACAAGATCCCAATCCTCTTCACCTGATTCTGGTTTTGGTCCTAATCCAAGAAGTCCATTTTCACTGTGTAAAATGATTTCTTTTCCTTCAGGAATATAATCAGCTACAAGTGTAGGTAAACCGATTCCAAGATTCACGAACCACCCATCTTCTAAGTCTAAAGCTACCCGCGAAGCTAGTTCTGGCATTGACCATCCAATTTGCGCTTGATCTTTACTCATGTACCAATACCTTCCCTTCACTTTCCAATTGCACTAAACGATGTACATACACGCTCTGTGTAATAATCGTTTCTGGATCGATTTGTCCCACTTCTACAATTTCGTCGACTTCAGCAATAGTAATTTTTGCCGCTGTCGCCATCACTGGGTTAAAGTTACGCTGCGCCTTGTTATAAACAAGATTTCCCCAACGATCTGCACGATGTGCTCTAACAAAAGCATAATCGCCTACAATTGCATGCTCTAAAAGGTAGTCGCGACCACTAAAATCGCGTGTTTCCTTCCCTTCTCCAAGCTCTGTCTGCACCCCAGTTGGCGTGTAAAAGGCTGGAATTCCTGCACCACCAGCACGGATACGCTCCGCTAACGTTCCCTGAGGGACAATTTCTAACTCAATCGTACCTTTCTGAAGCCGCTCAACTAAATCATCCGCGTGAGGACCGACTGGGAAAGAGCAAATAATCTTCTTTACTTGGTTGTTGCTAATCAGTGATGCCACACCATCACTAACAGCACCTATATTATTTGATACAACCGTCAAATTTTTCGTGCCTTGCTTAGTGAGGGCCGCGATGAGATTTAACGGTAGTCCACTACCTCCAAATCCACCAACGAGTAACGTCGCCCCGTCCTGCATATCAGCAATAGATTGTGCTACATTTTCATATTTTTTTTGGATCATTGGATTTTTCCCCCTCTCATTTATTATGTGTACCATTCAGCTCTTCTTGATAACCATGCATCGTGACAAAAAATGCGCAAGGTAAGTGCCTTGGATCACCTGTATAACCAAGCTCGGCTGCAATAGATTCAAACGGTCCATATAATCCGTTGCTTTCATTTGACCTTATATCTCCTGAGAGATGCCGCTCCACAACGTCAGCCAACTTCGCATCCATATCAAGGCTTGCTTGTAGCACGGATGCTACTTCTTCACCAGTGATTTGTGCACTTTGCAGTTCACCATTGGCATTACGGAATGGATGCCCTAAGTACAAACGACTTGGACGAACTTCTTCCAATAAACGACGTACACTTTCACGGTATAACCGCGGCTTTTCAATTGTAGGTAAGCCACTTAACCCACCATACATTTGTACCGCATCCGCTGCGAATGCAAAGTTCAGACCATCCAATACAAATGTTACTGATCCAATGGAGTGTCCCGGAGTTTCCACAACAGTTAACGATACATCACCACCTAAGTTGATGTGATCGCCATCCTTCACTTCTAGTTCTGGTTCTATATTGTCACCAATATCCGCTGTTAACATGGCAATATGCTTTTCTTGTATTACTGCATCGGTAATGTATTTCCCTTGCAGTGCTTTGTAATCAACAATCTGTTCATTACGATCTCGTAATAATCGAGCCTCTTTTTTCGGTATAACTACTTTTGCACGTCGGCCCGTCATTTCCCAAACTGCATAAGCACCACCGAGATGATCCACATGACCATGCGTGAGTAGTATCCAGCGAATATCCTCCATTTGTATACCGTGCTCAGCTAGAATTGGTTCAATGTTTTGCGCAGCAGATGCATGAACACCTGTATCAATGATTGCTGGTTCTAGCGCGTCCACATAATAAGCAAATGCAGAGACTGGACCAAATTTACATTCGATCGGAATAATACGTACTGACTTTCCCATTCGCTTCACTCCTCTAATTAAGAATGTTGAACTCTTTCGGAATGACTGGTAAAACTAAACGAGATTGGTGTTCTTTGTCCCGATAAATTTTGTGCATTGTCGCACGGCCACTTGGTAAATGATAGCTATCTGGTGGTAATAATTTTGCATCTTCTCCATCCAGTGGTTCGTTACATGCAAGCTCTAATTCAATACGATGTCCTTGCTTGATTAGGAATGAGAATGGATATAGTCGAATCGCATACTCGATGATTTCCCCAGGTGGTACTGGTACCACACGATTATGTGGATGCCACGGCTCACCGTATGTAGATTTCTCTTCATTTAGTTCACGATGGGATGCTTTTAAATAACCTGAAGTCATTAAAGTACGCTTGCCGCCTGGATCTACATCATAAAGCTTTGCGATGAAGTTCGTGTCATCCGTATCGATTTGCGCGTGAATATATAATGCCCCGGTACCTGTCATTTCTACAGGCTCTAGAAATTTATCAGTAGTCCACTTAATCGCTTCTGATTTAGTTGTAACTGTTAATGGTGCTTGGTAGAAGCCATCTGGATGTGCATATTCAGATGTTAACGGCTCTGGCTTCTCGCTAATTTTGTGACGTGGACGTAAGTAGAACTCTTTCTTTTCTTCATATGGTAATGGCCATTGATCCTCGCCACGCCATTTGTAAGAACCTTCTACAGAGAACTGAACTGCTGGTTCATCCATAATGCCTGTGTCAATTCCTTTTAACCAATAATCATACCAGCGGAACATTTCATCATGGTTTTCATGGAATGGGCGCTCTAACATCGGTGGTAGCGCTTGGATATCGAGTTTTTTTATGCCTGATACTTTGTGGAAGCCTTCGATTGTGCCTTCAACGTTCCAACCGCGCCCCCATTTTGCTTGGAAGTAAGTTGGGATAGTCACTTTATGCGCTACCTCTATTGCAGAGTCTTTTTGCCAGAACGGTCCGTCTAGTGGATTCAATAAGTAATCCATCCACAATTCATGACGATCTTGATAATGTAATAGATGAACAAAATCTGACCAATGTGCGATATCTGGATCGTTTAAGCGCTCTTGCGTTTTTTGTTTAAGTTCTTCTTGTGTAAATACTTTCGAGCTCTTACTTGCTACGTTATTGAATGCATTACCGCTATCGCCGCCGCGTCCTTCACGAGAAGCACGTGGCATTAACCACATAATTCCTCCGTGATAACAAAGTTCATAAAGATCGAAATGACCACCATTTGCAAAAATCGCCTTTAAGTGTGGTGGCTGTTCAGCTGCACCTAAAATTTGAACAGATGCAAAGTATGAAATACCAATCATCCCGATGTTGCCATCGCACCAATCTTGCTCGGCTAACCATTCCACGAGGTCATAAATGTCTTTACCATCCCCGTGACCACCAGAATTATAGTTACCGCACATTTGCCCTTCAGAACCGCCTGTACCTCGTACGTCTGCGATAATATGCGCATAACCTCGTGATACTACTTCATGAATATCCCCAGCTTCAATTGCTCCGTTCCATAGATGACTTGGACGTGCTTGTGGTGGCAATGTAAGGGCTTGGGCTTGTAGTTCTTTACCGTATGGACTAATAGCAAGTAATGCTGGTACTTTTTCAGTACCTTCAGGACGGTAAATATCTGCAGCAATATGTACACCATCTCGCATTTTAATGCGCTCATCTTTAGTGATAATCATTTGAATCCGCTCCTTTTATAAATCCTTCTATACGCGCTCAACTGGTGTGAAACAAGCAACAAAAGGCCCCACATTGTCTTGATCTCCACTTTGCTTGAATACCACTTTTACTCTTTGATTTATGTGTACCGTATCAAGGTCACAGTCCACGATATTCGTCATCATTTTCGGTCCTTCATCAAGCTCAACGAATGCAATCGCATATGGTACACCACGTCGCATCACACTATATGTGTAAATACTTCCAGTGCCTTTCGCTTCGATCCATGTTGTTTTATCGCTCATGCAATACGGGCATAACGCGCGTGGATAATAATGATACTCCCCACAGGAATTACACTGCTTGATCAGTAGCGTCCCTTCTGCAGCGGCATCCCAATATTCTTTGTGTTCTGGATGAATCTCAGGGATTGCCATCGTTCTTGATTGATATGTAGTTACCATGATCTACACCCTCTCCAAGATAAGTGTTGCACTACCATGACGGCTTGCTAATCCGCCACCAGTACCGTGAGCTAAAGCGATGTCACAATTTTTCACCTGTACTTGTGGTTGTGCTTCTCCACGTAACTGGCGAACAGCTTCAATTACTTTGACGATGCCACCTCTGCTTGCTGGGTGGTTATTATTTAAACCGCCACCATCTGTATTAATTGGAAGCTTGCCAATACCTGAAATTAGGTTCCCATCAGCAACGAACTTACCACCTTCGCCTTTTTTACAAAAACCTAAATCCTCTAGCTGCATCAACACGGTAATAGTGAAGCTATCATAAATGGAAGCATATTTAATATCTTGAGGTGTTACTCCCGCTTCTTCAAAAGCTCTAGGTCCTGACCAAATTGCTCCTGTATATGTAAGATCTGTTTTACCAACTTGTAGTCCTTTTGTTGCTTCACCGGCACCCATCACTCGGACAAGTGGGCGTTTTAGACTTTTCGCTATTTCAGGTTTCACCACTACTAATGCACCACCACCATCACTTACAACGCAGCAATCTAATCGGTGTAATGGATCCGCAATGAGAGGAGAAGCCAATACATCTTCTACAGTCACTAAATCGCGTAGCATTGCATTTGGATTATATTGAGCGTGATGAGACGCGGCAACTTTGACCCACGCTAACTGTTCGCTCGTCGTACCAAATTCATACATATGACGCATTGTAGCCATCGCATACTCATTCACGGCAGTCGGACCAAAAGGAAGTTCGAATGGTGCATCAGGAACATTCGCACCCACAATCTTTTGTTTCACACCACTTCTACCTTCAGAACGTGGACGACCTGCCATTGTGATCAACGCTACATTACATTTGCCAGCTGCAATCGCCTGGGCCGCATGTGAAACATGAGTAATATACGATGAACCGCCCATTTCTGTAGAATCGATATGGTGAACATTGAGTCCAAGGTAATCGACCATAGATAAGGCACCCCCTGGAGCATCTCCCGCACAAAAGTAGCCGTCTACATCTTCGAACGACAGCCCTGCGTCTTCCAACGCACCTTTAGCACATTCAGCATGTAAGGCTGCAACGGATTTGTTTTCAGCCTTGCGAGTTGGGTGTTCGAATGCACCAGCAATATAAGCCACCCCTTTAATACTCATCCCGCTTACCCCCTAACCAAATCTAAAAAATATTTTGTAGACTTCTAGATTTAGAAGTCTACTTCACTTTATTCGGATATTGCTACCGCTTCTCGAATTCCAACTAAACGTGGTTCTTGCATTGTTAAAATTTTGGCAGGTGTATGAATTAAGAGTTGCTCAAATACTTCTTCACCAACGCCAGCTTTACGAAGATCCGGAATAAATTCCTCGAATAAATAATTTACTGAATGCCCTTTTAACCCTGGCCATCCTAACGCACAGCAGTTTGCGTCTGCAGAAATAACTGCACGATTTAAAAATCCTTTATCAAGGAAACGAAGGAAATGTTCCACACGGTCTTGACGCGGTCTTGACCAATAAGGTGCCCCCTCTACTTCACTGTCATAACCAATTGTGTCAAAGCCTACATAACCACCGAGCTCTGCAATTTTTGAATCACGATCTTCATCAAGATATCCTCCGTCATCTGCATGCCCGAAAAGAATTCGATCAAGTGATAAGCCCTCTTCTTTAAAAATGTCAATTGCAGTCTCAGCATCTACACATAAATGTGTAATGATTGGAGCCCCAGTTTTTAATGCTGCACGTGCAGCGGCGCGATATATACGTTTATCTAATTCATTTAATTTACCACCACGACTAACTCCTACTTTTATAGCACCCGCTTTTGCGTCTGTACCATCAATACCTACTGTTATTTCATGAACAAGTAAATCAGTAAGATACTCGACGGATTTGTTACGGAAATATGGTAGAGCTGAGTCAGCTGCTACAAATCCTGTAACCGCTACAATATGAACTCCAGTTCTGCGTGAAAGGACTTGGAAATACTCGATATCACGGCCATTTCCAATGCCTGTGCAGTCTACAAATGTTTTTCCACCATGCTCTCGAAAGCGACGTAACTTTTGTAATGTAACCTCAAATGCTTCTTCAGGCTTTTTCCACCATTGTGTATCTAAGTCACACCCCGGTAGACCAAACCCAATATGCTCATGCATTGCTACGATTCCCAAATCTTCTGTTGGAATTGGGCCTAAAACAGTATTAATTTTCCCCATGTTTATCACTCCTCACTCTTACTCTATAGATGCTCTACCAATGGCAAGCTTTTAATAATTTAAAATGTCTTAGTCATCCGTTCCCTTAATAAGTGACGGGTTGATATAATTTATCCCATTCATAGTTCCATCCAGAAATCTTTTGCTCTGCTGAAGGATCCACAGTTAGTACCCTTTGTGGGTTTTCCTGAAGTAAGATGCGAATTTGTTCTTCTGTCACTCCCGCTTTACGTAGTTGTGGTACAAATGATGTCAATAAGTGATCAATACTAAGTTCTTTTGCTTCATGACCTTTAGCCACACCAACCGTATTGCTAGAAATTAATACCCGTTCACCATGTCCTGCTGCAAATAATTCAGCGACTAACGTAGCACGTTCTATATCATTTACATAACCTTCATTGGATGACCAACCAACATGGTCTAACGCAACGTATACTCCACGTTCAGCAATTTCAAAGATTACTTTACTTTCTACCGCTTCTAAACGGTCTAACCCTCCGATAATCACACGATTTGGAGCAATACACTCACTTAATAACACCTCTAAATCATTTATAGCATTTGCACCATATTGTACAGATACAGGTATCCCGGTTGAAAGTGCTGTCTGCGCAGAACCACGGAAAAGTCCAGTTTCTACTTGTGTTATTCCTGTTCTTGAGGCGATTGATGTTACTAAACCAGCGGAGCTTGAGCGTTCAACACGCGGTATAACAATTCCTTCTGTCACTTCTTTTGTAAAAAGCCCAGAAAATTGTTCAGCTGACCAAGGTGTAGGTGGATTTTTTTGAGGTGTCATAAAGTACCCACCTAACATTGGCTCAGGCCCTAATCCTGTTGACGCAATGATATGTACACCTGTTGTTTTAGAAAGCGTTCGATAAAGTTCAACATCGCGACCGTGGAACATACCACTACGATCGACAATCGTTTTCCCTCCAAGTCGGCGGTAATCCATCAGTTTTCGTTTCAATATTCCGAAAATTTCACTTTTATCCATGTTAATCTCAGGCGCGTACTCTGCTCCAGGCATTACTGAAAGAAGTGTCTCATGTATAAGTACAACACCAAGTTCCCTTGTAGGAACAGGTCCCAGCACCGTACGAACAACACCTGAATTATTTTCTTGTATATTATCTAGCATTGTTATAACCTCCTATCATTTTAATAGTTCTACATTTAAGAACGTTTTTGGATGTAACCGCTTTCTTCCACAATAAACATAGCAATGTAATATCTAAGTTGTTAATGCAATATTATAATATTGTTATACCAAAGTCAATTACTTTTTCTGACTCTTTCGAATAGTTTAAAGTTAAGGGTTTTAAGAGAATTCTTTAGCGTTTTAAAGAAAGAGTACAAATATTTTGTGAGCGCTTTTTGAAAATCTAGAAGTTTTCTGAGGAATAAAATAAGCAACAAACTTAGACAATCTACGTTTGTTGCTTACTATCAATCTTTTTTTGTATGATAACCATTCTCTGCATATGGTTGCAGTTTATCTATCCACTGATTTAACAGCTTTTCTAGTTCTTTCTTTTCATTCATAAATTGACTTTCTGGAATTTTCAATATTTCTACTTGCTCGATTTCAAATGCTTCTTTTCCATATTGGTTCCACTCTTCTTGAAGCTCTTTATTTGTGTGCATACCATTTTCCAGTGTGAATTTAGTACCGTTTAGCGTTTTGAAATTACGGGTCGATGCGACAAACTTTTTGCCGTTTTGTTTATTTGTAATCGTATAAATACCGCTTTCTACTTTTACTTCTTTGTATGCTTGTTTCAATTCTTTTTTTCTTTCCATTTAAACCAATCCTCTTTTATTAGTTTTTTACCCAGTACTCACTACCGTCGTCTTTGCGATCTAAAAATCCATACTCGATTAAATAACGTCTTAAAGTGACGAAGTCTGCATATACATTTTTGAGTACTTCATTAATTTCTTTTTCGCTGTACACTTTCTCTAGTTCAAATCGTTTAATGATGACGCGCAGTGTTGCTAGTTTTTGCTTCTCTTTTTTCGGAAATTTTACTAGTGGACCATCTGTACCTTCCGGGAAAAATTTCTTTTCCACATCGAGTTGCTCTTCTTTTGTTATGTTGTACCGATCGTCTACCATTGTCGCGTTTTTATGAAGGGGTAAAAATGTCGGTGCATGGTTGTCTTTTTCCTTCAATAGTTCCATCATTGTTAAGAAAATTTTCGCTTGGCGCTCTTTTTCTTTTAGCACAAAGCGATGGTTTCTTATGGTGGAACTGCTACCTATATTTAATTCGGCTTGAATTTCTGCATCATTTTTCCCCTCATAAAATAATCGCAGTAAGCTATTTTGGTGATCCGTTAACCCTGTTAGTTTTTTGTTTAAACTAATTAAGTACTGGAACATGGATCCATGCTCTCGTTCCAAATGCAGCTTCATAAATCGTTCTGCTTCTAATAGAACTGCTTGATGTGGATAAATAATACCCTTTTCTATTTTTTCACCACAAACTAAACAAATAAAAGCTTCTTTTTCTTCCACATATCCTGCTTTTAACTGTTCTAAATCAGCGTTCCAAAATAATTCCGTAATCTCCATTATATAAACACAACCATTCATTGTTTGTTATTTTATAAACATAATATAATAACATCTATAAAATATCAAATTAAAAATATATAGTTGCAATATATCAGAAAATAATGAACAATGAAAAGGACAACGCTTCGGATTTCGAAGAAGCGACTGGGAGGAGAATATCATTGGTTACATTTAAAGACTATGAATACAAACGTCCAAATTTGGAGGAAGACAAAGTAAAGTTTAATGAGGCTTTAACTAAATTTAAGCAAGCTTCTTCTATGGAAGAGCAAAGTGCGGCAATTGAAGAACTAAACACATTGCGCAACGACTTTTCTACACAAGCTAACTTGGTGTACATTCGGGCATCGATTGATACAAACGATGAGTACTATCAAAAAGAACGAGATTATTTTGATGAAATCAGTCCTGAGGTAGATGAACTTGTCACGGAATACTATAAAGCGCTTGTAGCTTCCCCATTCCGTAATGAACTAGAGGAGAAATGGGGAAGTCAGCTATTTGATCTAGCAGACTTTCAAATTAAAGCATTTTCTTCTGAAGTAATTTCCCTAATGCAAAAAGAAAACAAGCTAGCTTCCGATTATTCAAAGCTAGTCGCATCGGCACAAGTTGAATTTAACGGTGAAGTCTTAACACTTGCGCAGCTTGGACCATACTCAGAATCAACGGACAGAGATGTGCGTAAAAAAGCTACAGAAGCAAGATTCGGATTCTTCCAAGAACATGAAGCAAAATTTGATGATATTTATGATCAACTCGTAAAAGTTCGTCATGAGATTGCAACGAAATTGGGGTATAAAAACTTCGTCGAACTTGGATATGTTCGTATGAATCGCATCGACTATAATGCGGAAATGGTGAAAAAGTTCCGTGATCAGGTGCGGGATTATATCGTTCCTTTAGCAACTAAACTATACGAACGCCAAGCAAAGCGCATTGGAGTCGAGCAATTGAAGTTTTACGATGAATCACTCAATTTCTTAACAGGAAACGCAACACCACAAGGGTCATCTGAGTGGATTGTTGAAAATGGGAAGAAAATGTATGATGAGCTTTCACCTGAAACAGCAGAGTTCTTCCAATTTATGATTGATCGAGATTTGATGGACTTAGTTGCAAAGAAAGGAAAAGAATCTGGAGGATATTGTACGTTTATCGATGACTACGAATCTCCATTCATTTTCTCAAACTTTAACGGAACTTCCGGTGATATCGATGTGTTAACGCATGAAGCTGGCCACGCATTCCAAGTATATACGAGCCGTAATATTGGGATTCCTGAGTACATTTGGCCGACATTTGAGTCTTGTGAAATTCACTCGATGAGTATGGAATTTTTTACATGGCCTTGGATGGAATTATTCTTTAAAGAGCAAACCGATAAATATAAGTTTGCGCATTTAAGCAGTGGTTTATTGTTCTTGCCTTATGGGGTTGCGGTAGATGAATTCCAACATGCTGTGTATGAAAATCCTGAAATGACTCCGGCGGAACGAAAAGATGCTTGGAAAAAAATTGAAGAAATTTATTTGCCACATCGCGATTATGACGGCAATAGTTATTTAGAAGCAGGAGCTTTTTGGCAACGTCAAGGACATATTTACGCTAGTCCGTTTTATTATATTGACTATACTTTAGCACAAATTTGTGCATTCCAATTTTGGAAGCGTTCAAGAGAAGATCACGAGGCTGCATGGAAAGATTATTTACACCTATGCCAATTAGGCGGTTCAAAATCTTTCACTAAATTAGTAGAAGAAGCTAATTTAATTTCGCCATTTGAAGAAGGTTGTGTGGAATCGGTTGTTGGCACGATTGAAACGTACTTAAATAGTGTGGATGACTCTGCTTTATAATATTTTGATAAGGGAGTTGTAAATATTGAATCCAGCTGGTTTTTGGGCTCGTTTTGCTGCTAATATATTAGATGGCATAATCATTGGGTTACCTTTATCTTGTATTAGTTATTTGATTGTCGGCAATTGGGACGAAACCCCCATTACAAGTTTTGGAAATATTATTTACACGATTATTGTACCGGTTGTGTGGACTGGATATACAGTAGGTAAGCGAATATTAGGAATTCGAATTGTAAAATTAGATGGTTCGAAACTTGGCTACGGAACGATGCTCTTGCGCGTTCTTGTTGGAGGACTTGTATACGGCTTAACTTTAGGAATAGCGCTCATAGTGAGTGCATTTATGGTCGGTCTCCGAGAAGATAAGCGAGGAATTCATGATTTCATCGCAGGAACGTATGTGACGTATGATTTACCAGAAGAAAGTGAATAGTTTTTGAAGCAGAGGCTACCGAAAGTTAATCCTTTCGGTAGCCTCTTTATGTGGAATTTAGGATAGTAGTAATAATGGGAAGTTTAGTTGGAAAATAGAAGGAGTTAGTTGTAATTCTTGAAGGTTTAGTTGTAAAAATCACCATTTTAGTTGTAAATGTATTTTTCTGGATGAATTATTACAGCTGCCTGGCACCAGTTATAATTCCGAAAGTCGAAGGAATCTGTTAAAATATGTGTATGCGTTTTAATTTGAAAGGGGACTTTTCTCATGAAAGAAATATTAATCGAGCGTTTAACTCGTTATGCAAAAATAGACACACAATCGGACGCAACAAGTACGACTTGCCCGTCAACGGAAGGCCAATGGGATTTGCTTCATGTTTTAGAGAAAGAGCTTGCGGACATTGGTCTGGAAGAAATCACATTAGATGAAAACGGGTATTTGTTTGCTACTTTGCCTTCTAATACAGATAAAGACCTTCCAACAATCGGTTTTTTAGCACATGTTGATACGGCAACCGACTACACGGGGAAAAACGTTAACCCACAGTGTATTGATAACTATGATGGAAAGGACATCACGTTAAATGCATCGACAGTGATGTCTGTAAAGGATTTTCCTGAGCTTACAAACTATGTCGGGCATACACTTCTTACTACGGACGGCACTACACTTTTAGGGGCAGATGATAAAGCCGGCATTGCAATTATTATGACAGCTATGGAATACTTCGTTCAAAATCCGGAAGTAAAACACGGAAAGATTCGCGTCGCATTTAATCCAGATGAAGAAATCGGTCGTGGACCACATAAATTTGACGTGGAAAAATTCGGTGCGAAGTTCGCTTATACTATGGATGGAGGTCCACTTGGTGAATTGCAATACGAAAGCTTCAATGCTGCAGGTGCACGAGTTGTGACGAACGGTACTAGTGTGCATCCAGGTTCTGCAAAAGACAAAATGGTAAATTCCATTACAATCGCAACGAAATTCCAATCCCATATGCCAGTAGATGCTGTCCCTGAAAAAACGGAAGGCTATGAAGGGTTTATCCACTTGATGAATTTCAATGGGGATGTGGAAAAAACAGAGCTTAGCTATATTATTCGCGACCATGATCGTGAAAAGTTTGAAGCAAAAAAGCAACTGTTTTTAGACACTGCGGATAAAATTAAAGCAGAATACGGAGAAGGCGCTATTTCGGTTGAACTTGAGGATCAATATTATAATATGGGTGAAAAAATTGCCCCTGTTATGGAAATTGTAGATGTAGCAAGAGATGTGATGGTTGCACTAAATATCGAACCTCTTATTATTCCTGTTCGTGGTGGTACGGATGGTTCTCAACTTTCTTACATGGGCATGCCTACACCTAACATATTTACTGGTGGCGAAAACTATCATGGTAAATATGAATATGTTTCAGTAGACGCTATGGAGAAATCTACGGAAGTTGTAAAAGGGATTATTCAAGCTTTTGAAAATCAAGGATAAGTAGGTGGGTTCATGCGAGAAATATTACTGGGGATTCTTGCCTCTTTGTTTTTTGCGGTAACATTTATTCTTAATCGATCAATGGAAGTATCGGGAGGAAGCTGGCTTTGGAGCTCTTCCCTCCGCTTCTTTTTTATGCTACCTTTTCTATTTATCATTGTTTATTACCGAAAAGGGGTAGCCCACACAATCCATGAAATAAAGTCCGCTCCTGCTCCGTGGCTCATATGGAGTTTTGTTGGCTTTGTCTTATTTTATGCACCACTGACATTTGCAGCGGCTTATGGACCAGGCTGGCTAATCTCCGGAATGTGGCAGTTTACAATTGTCGCTGGTGTTTTACTCGCACCATTTTTTTCGGTAAAAATAAAAGATCGAATCATCAAACAAAAAATCCCTGTCATTTCGCTATTAATCTCACTTGTCATTTTAATAGGTATTATTCTTATTCAAATCCCAAACACAAAGTCACTTTCCATGAATGCTGTTTTTCTTGGTATATTACCTGTAATCGTGGCTGCGTTTGCCTATCCACTCGGAAATCGGAAAATGATGGAGTATTTAGACGGCAAACTGGATACGTTTCAGCGCGTGCTTGGGATGACGATTGCTTCCCTTCCAGCTTGGATTATACTTGTCGTATTCGCACTATTCACAGTTGGACTCCCTTCTATGAGTCAAGTTGTACAATCGTTAATAGTAGCGGTTAGTTCCGGTGTTGTCGCTACTACTCTATTTTTTATGGCAACAGATCGAGTCCGGGATCATCAAGGAAAGTTAGCTGCTGTAGAAGCAACGCAGTCGACCGAGATACTATTTGTGATTGTTGGGGAAATGATTGTTCTCCACATTCCATTACCTGTACCAATTGCTTTAGTTGGACTTGGCATAATTATTTTAGGAATGTTTTTACACAGCTACTATACGAAAGTCTTAAATACAAAAGCTGCAGTATTGACTTCAAAAAATACAATACAAAAAGTGCATGGTTATGAATAATCTTCTCTCATAACCATGCACTTTCTGTTTATACCATATATCTTCCAAGAGCTTTCTCTACACTGTTTACAAAGTCGCCTCCCGCTCCCCAGTCAAAGCGTAAAAAAGCTCCTGAGCCAGCTCCTGATGAGGCAGCGTGTACTTTTGTTTTGTTTTCTAAATTATCAATCGTAATAGTTAATGAAGCCCGATTACTTGTGCGCATATAATACTTCTCTAGTACGCATACCACAATTTGATGTTCGCCTACTACTCGCTCGTACACATCTACAATCGCGCCTGAAATACTTCCTTGCACGATATGTTGTTGCAATACATCTAGCGCAGCTTTCGGTGCCAACGAAACGTAAAAGTCGCGTATATCCATTCAAATCCCCCCATTTCCTCTTATACTTACCTTTACGTTGGAATGAGGAAATAGTTTCTAAGAAAAAAGAGAAACAAAAAAACGTTCCATAGTGAACTGACCTAGCGATATGAGACACATATAAAACACCTATTTAGGCTGCCGCAATTCCAAATTCTTTTGGTGTTAGGTAGCCTAATTTTTCTTG
>NZ_JBIWEX010000014.1:0-116917 GCF_044762745.1 Psychrobacillus sp. NPDC096426
CAAGAAAAATTAGGCTACCTAACACCAAAAGAATTTGGAATTGCGGCAGCCTAAATAGGTGTTTTATATGTGTCTCATATCGCTAGGTCAGTTCATTTACGATATTTCTTATATTTTGGGTAAACCCCAAACCAAAAATCTCTGATATTCTTCTTTAATTTGAGGTAATTCAAAATTAAGCACTTCTTTTTCCTTCACTAATCCCGCTATAGATGGAGTATGTCAATTCAATTCACCCTCTGATCAATAGAAATTTAAAGTAATATAATAATCTTTATTTTTTGCTTACCATATAACCGTTACCTATTGACTAATTACCATTAAAAAAATGGCATAAGTAATCAAAAAACACAAATATAAGAATACTACAAATACAATAAATAATGTGTGTTTTTTGTAAAATTATAGATATAGTGACGAATTTGTGAAATGTTTTTTGTCGTAATTTTCCAATGAGAGCATCAGGAGATGTTATAAGTGGTAGAAATCATAATTATTCGACATGAAGTAAACCAAAAAGTTATGTGGAGAATTGGCAGGTCAAGTGCAGCAAGTCAAACGCATACTGCACAACAGATGTATAAACAGCCGGTTAAGAGATGATTTCCTAGGAAAGGAAATCTTATTTTTCAACATATGAAATGCGTGCCCACTCCGCCTGCCCCATCAGATCCACTCATCATACTTGTCTTTTTGTGCCTAATGGTGCAACCCTGCATACAGATCGGTTTGACTTACATGATGGCGGCCTAACAATACTTTCAAAAATACAAAGGGAATTCCTTTCATGGCTAAGTGGGCAGCAAACGTATTGCGTAATGTATGGGGGCTCAGATAGAAGTCCAATTCTTTTCTGTAAGCCGCAAACCAATGAACCATAGATTCACGACTAATCGCTTCGTCCCTTCAAATTCAAAAATAGAATGGGAAGCTCAACCGTCCTTTCTAGTAAGATTGCACGGACATGCTCGGAACATTCTCTCGTGGACAAAACGATTCGGTCTTTCTTCCCCTTCCCCTTTGGAATGCGAATCATCCGCTCCTCCCAGTGAATATCTGCTAATTTTATGCTGGCCAATTCCCCCTCAGACGCCCGTTGTATATAATAACATCTCTATCACCGCTCTTTGTTTCAAGTACCTCTCAACAAGCAGCCTAGTTGGATAACCGCTCGTTGGTTAAGTATCTGGCAATATCGCTTTGGTCTTCCAGGTGATATACAGGCATGGTCCGACAATCCAAAAGCCATTAGCGATTCGCCAGTTCCTTCTGCCTCAAACCAAACGGAAAGTTCTGATTCGATGGCAGAAACGTATTCGAGAGGAATACTCCCCATTTCTATTAATTCCTCTATATCAGCGATAGTGTGAATGGTTTTCAACAGTTATGACTCCCCTTTACAATTTTTCAACAGCCACTTGTTTTTCCTCTCTTGTCGTTTGGATATAGAATTTAGCAGTCATGTTTACTGTGGAATAACCTGTTAGCTTGCTTACAGTAGTTAGGTCTACTCCTTTTCGGAGGAGTCTAGTTGCAAATGTCGGAACAGATGTGGATGCAGTTTCATCCCCAGCTCTTCTGAAATATTGGCAAGCCAGTTCCTAACCGCATCTCGATGCATTTTATTCGCTCGTTGGCTGACCAATAGATAGTCACTTTCACAAAAGCGAGATTTCTTTCTTCTGACTGGTATTGCTTTATCAGTTTTAGACCATCTTGCCGCAAGCTGATTTCCCGCCCTTTCCACGAACCTTTAGTGTAGCTGTTAATGAATCAATATCACCTAGCTTGATATTCACTAACTCGGACACCCTAACAGCTGTATATAAGAGCAGATAGGCAATAACCTTATTCCGATGGCTCACTTTTGTATCATCCTCTAAGTAAAAGAGCAGCTTTTCCACTTCCTTTTCAGACATTGCCGTAACAACGTGTTCACTTCCAGCTGCAATTTGTACCTTATCCCTTTTGAGTTGAATGAAGTCCTCACTTACCAAAACATTCCTTTGCAGGAAATCGTTGTAAACCTTTAGGCTATTTACTTTCTTATTGATGGTCGAGATAGCAAATTGATTATCTAGTAAATGTTGCTGGTATCGAACAAACGAAAAGCGAGAAAGCGGCTGTTGTTCGTTTGTCGCCTTCTCGTTCAAAAACTCCTGGAATCCCTTTACATCGCTTACATACGACTCAATAGTTTTCGTTGCCCGTCCCTCTTCTAAGAGCCATTGCTGAAATGATGCTAGAATATTTTCTGTCATCTTGATTTCCTCCTAAAATAAAAAAAGAGTAGCGGCTTTTATACCACTACTCGGAAGATTAATTCCTTAACTATTTATCTAAATCTTTCTCCTGTATAGGTTTCAAATAATTCTTCAATTTCATCTAACTCAGAACACCAACCATGTCTTGTATTATTAGGGTCTAAAATTCTATAGTGCTGAGTAAACATATTTTGTTGGATTTTCCATCCATTTGTCGTTTTAATAGTATTCCAAACAAAATTTCCACCTAGTGTTTTAGTTGGTATATTAGGAAATAACATAACTTCACTCCTCTCCATAATATTACATTTATTACCCAATGCAAATGTTTTTATACTTCAATTACTAATAAACATCACCTACTTTCAAATTAGCTTCATATTGCACCATTCTCGCCAGTTATATAATAATGGCATAAGTTTTTAGGCACACAAAATGAGCACATGCTATGTACCGCATGCACTTACCATTTTCAATATCATTGGTCCTCACTTTTGACATGAGTTTTTCTTAGAACTGTCGTGAGTTGCCAATATAGAGTACCCTAGTTTTGTTGTGAGATTTAGTGGGGGAGGGGTAGCACATTTCGAAAAACTAACTCACCATTTTTCGTCACAACCTGTAAACACCACTCTGGACTATCTGGATAAAAAGAAATTGCACCAACCCATACATTGTTCTTCTCATCATCGACAATCATAATCTCGTAAACAAGTGTTTCTGGAAGCTCACCAAATAGTTCCATCGGAACAAAGAAATCTTCTACTTCATCCATTCCTAACTCTGTAGCTTCTATACCAATATCGCTTACTTCAACTTCTACACCAAATTCATTTAGTAATGTACCCACAAACCACTCCATTTCTCTTGATAGCCGATTTTCCATTATAAGTAGCCTTTCTCTTTCAGCGATACAAAACTGTTTTCTCCGATGACAAGATGGTCGATTAACTCAATCCCAATAATTCTACTAGCTTCTACTAATCGTTTCGTGACATCAATATCTTCTTTACTTGGTTTTGGTCGTCCAGATGGATGATTATGCATTACTAAAATGGAAGCTGCATTTGAAAGCACCGCAGTTTTCATGATTTCTCTCGGATGTACGATACTTGCATTCAAACTACCAATGTGGCACACATTAATCACTGTAGGCTGATTCTTCACATCTAAACACATCAATACAAAATATTCACGGTCCAACTCTCCTAGAAACTGCTTGAACAGGTTATAAGCATCTTCTGGACTTCGTATACTCCTATCCTTATATAGTAGACTTGATTCCTTCACCATGCGAAGAGAGACAATATCCACCCGTTTAGCAGGTATTCGTTTCTCTCCTCCCTTCACTGTTAGTAATTCAATCTGTTCCAATTCATTCACTTGATACTTCTCCATAGTAAATCCCTCCAAATAAAATAGCTCTACCTCCAAAGTTGGAAGTAGAGACTTTATGTTTGTATTCGGGATTATAATATATATTTGAAACGTGATTAAAAACAGAATATTTGTATAATGTGATGAATAAAATAAATACAAGAACATTTGATATCTAATACAATATAACATCCCATTTCATTCCCTTTACTTTTTTACATTTGGTCTAAGCGTGTATAGATGCTCTTCAAAAAGAAACATCTAGAAGAAGAGGCTAAGTTACAAAGAATAATTAAGCGGTAGAGACAAAAAGATTCCTCGGCTAACAACTTAATTAATGTAGCATATTATTTGACTTCATTCAAAAATAATTGTAATTATGTCCAAATCGTTTCCGGTATAAAGTCAGATTTACCTTCAAAAAAATAATTCTATGTTCTCATGCAGCAATTAATTAGTCCCATGTTAAGATTTTGCAAATATATAAACAGTTACTATGTACCTATTTAAACTGAAAATTATTATACAAACAATTTAGACTTGGTAAATTGAACCTATATAACCACTATTTTTTAGGTTACAAACTACAAAGGATATTGTAGAATAACAAGTAAGAGATATTAAGTAGTCAACGCACGAATATAGTTGACCGAGATTACAATGAAGCTACATATATTAGATAGCAAGAGAAAGACACAAAAAGAAAAGCCCCTTAACCGATTGCTCGATTAAAGGACTATTCCTCATTCAACATCCTATGTAATTAGCGATGAAAAAATTAATTCTGAATGTAATCACATAAGGTGTCTTGTCCACTTCTTTCACTAGATTACTAGTTTATGAAGTAACGTTTCGTTTAATTAAACGCCTTCGACTTCTTCAGGAGCAGGAGTTCCTTCTTCTTCAGGAGCAGGAGTTCCTTCTTCTCCAGGAGCTTCAGCAGGAGCAACTTTTGCGATATCGACGTCAATTGTACCTACGGATACAATTTTACCTGCAGTATCCTTCACACGTACAGTAACTGTACCTGTTACCGCTGCAGTTGAACCTTCTGCACGTGATACAGTTACAAGTAATTCCCCATGAACACCTTCTGCTACAGATACTACAGCTGAACCTTTAGTAGAATCTAAGTTATCTAAGATTTCTAAAGTACCTAATGTAGCAGCTGATTCTGCGCTATCTTTAATAGTTGCTGATTTACCACCTTCAGCAACATCAAATACTACTGCAGTCGCTGGAGTAGATGTGAATGTTAAACCACTTGCTTTTAATACTGCAGTTGCATCTGTAGATGTTACTTTTGCATCTTTAATTAGAGTTGCTTTAGTAACTGTTGGAGTAGAGTTATTAACTGTTACTTTATATGAAGCTACTTTAAGAGCGCCATCATATACATTTACAGTTGCTGTACCAGTAGCTGTAGCTGTTAAAGTAATTTTACCATTTTCGCCAGCAGCAACTTCTACAATATTAGCTGTATTACCATTTATATCTTTTTCTACTACTTCATAAGATAATGTTGCTGCAGGATTTTCAGCAATATATTCTTCTAAAGCTGCAGCCCCTACTAATTGATTAGCAGTATTGTAACCGTTATATGCTACAGTTACAGCATTATCTTTAGCATTAGCCACATCAATCACATTATCTTCTGATTGGTCAGCTACTTTTACTAATTCTAATTTGTAAGTATCTACTTTATTTTCACCAACAGTAACTGGAATTGAAATTGTTTTTGTTCCAGCTTTAACTGTTACTGTAGTAGAACCTTTTGCTACACCAGCGATTGTTACTTTAGAACCATCAGGATTTGCAGTAGCAATTGTTTCTTTAGCAGAAGTTACTGTTAAACTACCAGTAGAAATTGCATCGCCAAATTGGTCAAATGCTTTGATAACTACATCTTGAGAACCAGATTCAACGATACCTACAGCTGTTACATCTGCTTTTACTGTTGTAATTACACGAGTAGCTTCAGCTACTGTTAAAGTGATAGTTTTAGAACCTTCTCCTGAAGTTACAGTAATTGTTGCTGTACCAGCAGAAACAGGAGTAATTTTTCCATCTGCACTAACTAATGCTACTGCATTATTTGATGATTTGTAAGTTACACCTGTAAATTCTGTAATTTCTTCTCCTTTAACATTTGTACCTTTAGTTGGCACTACTTTTAATGTAGTATCATCTAAAGTAACAGTTGTACTAGTTAAAGCTTTTTCAGCTGAATCTTGTAATTCTAATTCAGTAATCGTTTTTGTAGCTGTAGCATCCACAACTGTTACTTTACCAGTTGTTTTAGAAGTAAAAGACTCTTCACCTTTTTCTACAGTTACTGTGTAGTTAAAATCAGTAATTGTTCCAAAGTCAGCTAGTAATTCACCTGTTGTAGAGGTAGTAGAACCACCAACAAAAACAGCTTTGTTAGCAGAGAATGATACTGTATACCCAGCTTCTTCTAACTCTGCTACAGTTACTGATTGTTTGCCATTAATTTGTACCGCTAATTTTTGTTCGGCAACTGCTTTATAAACAGTAGCGTTAATCGCACTTACCTCAACTACTTCAAGATCAGTAGCCGGTGCTTCAGTAACTAGGTCACCTTTTTCATCAAATTTTGCTTCTACAGTAGTAACGTTCACTGGAGTACCAGCTGAATCTAAAGCATCTAATGTTAGAGAAATATCATTTTTATATGCATCTAATGCTAGGTTATATTCACTAACTGAATAAGTTTCTCCATTAGGAGCAGTTACATATTGTACGCTAAGTCCTGCTGCTTTATTAGCATCTACTAGTGCGTTATATGTAGAATAACTAACTTTATAGTTAACACCGTCTTTTGTAAAAATTACTTCGGAAAGAGAAGAAGCAGGTGCGGCAGAAACTGTTGGTACAACTGCACTTGCAACTAGTACTGCAGCTAAAGCTGTACCGCTCATTACTTTAAGTGGTTTTTTCATTGAAGTTCACCTCATGGTTTTTTTATTAAAAGGGACGGCAGATAAAGCCGCCCCTTTTGATTATTTATTATTTTACTACTTTAAATTCTGCAGCATTAATTTGTGCATCAGTATAAGTGCTTGGAACACTTACAGTATAACGTCCAGCAGTAAATGGATTTACAACAAAGTTGTAAGTATTACCATCTAAAACTAATGAGTAAGAAGTTCCTTTGTTAGCATCTGCTAAATCAGCAGTGTTAAATCCAACAACTTTATTTCCTAAACCGTTATTTGTAATAGTAGAAGTAACATCACCTAAAGTCACTTTAACAGCTCCCACTTGAATAGCATTAACACGAGCTTGTAATGCATCTTTAGTTGCACCAGCAGCTAAAGCATTAACTGCAGATTGTGCTGCATCTTTATCAGCTTGTGTTTTGCTACCTTCTGCTTTAGTTACAGCTGTATCAGCAGCTATTACTTTAATTTGTTCTTGAGTTAGTGGTGGATTTACTACTCCTTGGTTAAAACCAATACCTTCTTTAACTTTTAATACAAGGTTATCTTGGTTTGTAACTCCAGATACGCTGTCGATTCTGTGTGAAGTAGTTTCTTTGTTATCATAACCAGCTTCAGAAGAAACAACGTCAACAATTTTAAGTGTATCGCGGTCTACTTTTACCACTTTATAAGTAGCTTTTTTAGATAAAGAGTCTTTAAGTGTAATAGTTGCACTTGAAGAAACTTTTAAATCATTTAATGAATCGTTGCTGAAGTAAGAGAAAGTGAAGTTAAGAACATCACCAAAACCGATAACTCCATCAGCAATTGATCCTGCAGTTGATACAGAGTTTACTTCATATGGTCCTACAAGAACTTCTGCAGAAACTGCAACGTTTTCAGAAATAGTCTTAGCAGCATCAACACTTTGGCCTGGTGCTACTTGTACTGCCGTGAATGTTGGGTTTTGACCTGGTGTTCCTAGGTTAGCCGCTTGTACTGACCATTTACCTGAAGAAACAGTAGATGTTCCAACTAATCCACCAGTAACATTGTTATATAGATATACTGTATAACCATTGTTACCTTCACCTTCAAATTTATAGTTCATTCCATATCCATCATAAGTTACTTTTACTTCTGGATTTGTGAACTCTACACCAGCAAATGTAACGTCTGATGTGATGTTGAAAACAGAGCTTCCAGAAGCAGCTGCTTTGTAAGAAGTTACTGTGAAAGTATCTTTATATGATAATGCTGCTTTGAATTGATCTAAAGTAACAACATTCCCTAAAATGTGGAAAACATCGTTTGCATCATATTTATATTTTGTTGCTCCAACTGTGAAATAATTGTTAGTTTTATCATGGAATCCAGTAAATTCTGTTGCAGAAAGGGTTGCGTTGTCTGCTGCAGGTTGATATACAAATGTACGTCCAAGTTTTAAAACTTTTTCGTTATCAACACGTTCTACTGTAGGAACAAATCCATCAGCACTTCCTGCGTCTCCTTTAATAACGATAGTTAAAATTCCGTCATAAGGAACAGTTACAGTTGCTGTATCACCTGAAGTTGCAACACCATTAACACTTACTAAATCTGCAGTAGCTCCAGCATTTGTGTTGATTTTAACTTGACCGTTATAGTTTGTTAAATCAGCATTTTTTACTGTTACTTTATAAACGCGAGTTTGACCAACTTCAATACGTTCTACGTCAGCTTGATCTACAAAGAAAGTATTGTCTGTCACTGCACCTGGAGTAGTGAATGATTTACCAGTAGCTTTTCCTTGGTAAGATAATGTGTAAGTTGTACCAACTTTTTGAGTTGAAGTAGTCAAAGTTACAGTTTTGCGGTCTTCTGAAACAACAGCTGCATTAACTGTTAAACTATTATCAAATACAAATTGTCCAGCTGGTAATACAGCGTCAACTTGTTTAGAGAATTTAACTGTTACTGTGTTGTCATTTACGCGGTCTACAGAAAGAACTTGTAGTGGTAATGCTGCTGCTACGTCAGTATAGTTTTTCTCTAAAGTAGATTTGAAAGTGAATTTCGCATCTTTAAGAGTTAAGTTGTAATCAGCTTTTGCTAATTCAGCAGCTGCTTCTTCTAACTTGTTGTTTTTGATCAAAGCAGAAGCTTTGTCTAAGTGAGTTTTAACAGTAACGTCATATTGAACGTCTGCGATTAATTTTTCTAATGTTGGTTTAACAGCGTTACGGATACCGTCACGAGTAGATTGACCATAAACGCGGTCTAATAATTTTGCTTGTTTGCGGTATTCAGCAGTAGCTGTATGGTAAGCAGTTTCTACTTTACCAAGATCACCAGATTTGATAGCTGCATCAAGATTGTTAGTTAACCCGATGATTTTTTCACTTGAAGTGATTGCATCGATGTAAGCTTGAGCGCGAGTGATTTGAATTTTTGGTTCAACAAGTTTCGCTTGAATGCTTAATTTTTCTGTTGAAGATAATTTTGCTGCAGCTGCTTCTGCTGCTGCTACAGCTTTTTTAGCTGCATTATACTGATCGTATGGACGAGTTTTGTAATCAGCAGAACCTTCTACTGAGATAGCCCATTTTAATACTGTACCTGCATTTTGTGCGTCTGTTGCTAATTGGTTTACATTTGTTGCTGCGTCAGCTTGGTTTGCTGGTGCTGCTGCAACGAATGCTGAAGCTGCTACTGCAGTTGAAGCTGCAATTTTGATAGCTTTTTTCTTCATAAACTTGTGATCTCCCTTCGCTTGTGTGTTGCAATTTTTTTGTAGTTTGTAACACCGGTCGCTTGATTGCGTCCAATATCAACACCCTAACTAATATATGAGTATACAAAACTCTTATGCTAAAATCAACTAAAATCCTAAAATATTACCAGTTGATTTTTGAGGATATTGTTTTGAAAGCACCAAGGACATGATTACATGTTCCATATTACAGCAATATTACCAATCATGCCACCTTTTTTTCTGAATAATTATTACTATTTTTTAAATTGAACGTTTTGACATTTTTATTTATCTGATTAAATAGATTTTTCTTACTACTAATTCATTTAATATTATAGTAGATTTTTATTATTAAATTAATTTATTTTAAATTTCTTTGTGTAAATGCGTGCATTTTTTATTTTTTGTGTTATGATGTACAGTATAGAAGGTTACTTATAGATGTGTAACGCCGTAAACTTGTTTGTACATTCATTAGTGTGCAGCCTTCTACTTCCTTCGTTTTATCGCTCAAGAAAAGAAGCATCTGAACATCGGATGCTTCTTTTCTTATTTTATCGCCTTTTGCTTATGCAGAAGGCGTTTTTTTATATTTGTCCCGCATACACAAGCCCACCGATTAACCCTGCATTATCCCCTAGTGCCGGTAAGACTATTGTTTCTTCTAGGTTAGCAAGTGCTGGATAGTAGGTGTAGCAGTTTAGTTGTTCTTTCATATTTTGTTTTATTTTCGGAAGGAGTTGAGGTTGTTTCATAACACCTCCACCGATGATGATGCGGTCGGGTGCGTGGGTGAGTATCATTTGGTAGACTCCTTGTGCGATATAGTTTGCTTCTGTCTCCCATGCAGAATGGTTTGCTGGGAGATTTTTTGCGTTTGTTTTCCATCTTTTTTCGATTGCTGGACCGGATGCTAGTCCTTCGAAGCAGTCTGTGTGGAATGGGCAATTGCTCGGCGTTGTGTCTTCCTTTGTTCGCTTAATCCAGACATGGCCCATCTCAGGGTGTTGGGTGGTGGGCAAGAATCGTTTGTTTACGACTACTCCACCGCCGATTCCTGTCCCTATTGTGATGTATAGGACGGTTTTATCTTTAGTTCCTGCTCCATGTACAGCTTCTCCTAGCGCCGCTACGTTTACATCGCTTTGCAGTTCGATCGGGATGTTCAGGTTATCTTTTAGCGTTTTAAGGAACGGAAAGAAACGCCACGCTAGTTTTGGGGTGTCTAGTATGGTCCCGTATAGTTTGTGCTCTCGGTCGATGTTTACTGGTCCGAAAACACCGATTCCGATTGCTGTTACTGGGTTTTCTACGAAAAATTCGGTGAGTTGCTGCATGTTTTCAGCTGGTGTAGTTGTTGGAAACTGTGCTTGTTTTATGATATTGCCGTTTTTGTCCCCGATAGCGCAGTTCATCTTTGTGCCCCCAGCTTCGATGGATCCTAGCATTTTAAAGCCTCCTTTTTATTTCCTTTTTAATAGGGTATAAAAGTTATAGTCACTAGTTATATTGACTTATCGTTGTTTTTTTCAAAATCTTTAGTAGTATTAAGCTTTGATGACTAACGTAAACAACTTGTAATGTCATGTTTCTTCGTCAAGAATGACATATATTGTGCGCAAAGGCCCATGTACGCCGACTACTAGATAGCTTTCGATGTCAGCGGAGTTGCTTGGACCTGTTATATAGTTAACGCAGGATGGGACTAGCTTCCCTTGTTTTACTCGTCCGTGCAGGTCTCTCATGCTTTCCTTTAGGCGTGGGACGATTACTTCTACTGGAATGAGTACGATATGGATTTCCGGCAGCAGACTGACAGATCTCCCTGTGTTGTTTTCGTTTAGTAGCACTACTGTGCCTGATTCCGCTAACGCTTGATCGCAGTATGTGATGCCAAATTTTGCTTGTTCGGCGTTGGTGATATTTTTATCGCCAAGAGTTGTGTCCCATTTGGTTGTGTTTTCGTCGAGCCAAGTTTCTAGTGGACCAGTTGCTCCGTGTATGGATGATAGTATTTCATTTGCTGGGGTTCCTTCTATTATATTGTTTAGTGCTTTTATAAGATTTGATGGTGTTGTTTCAATGATTTCTGCTTGGATTAGCTTAGCCGATTCGATGAATACTTGTTTGAGAGAGCCTGTTTCGATTGCGCAATAGACGTTCGATACGGGACGTTCGATTTGTTTTCTTGCTAGTTTGTTCATTGGCTATCCTCCCTTTCTTTCATCCAATCACGGAAACGACTTTGTTTGGGTGTTGGGAAGTCTCGGCTATTTGTCCATTCTTTTAATAGTCCTGGACCATTCGAGATAGTTTGTTTGTTTTTTAATAGCATTTTGAGACTTACGGCTGCCATTTTGGAACCATTTGTGTATACGGCGTTGGTAGATGCGCCGAAACCAAATGCTTTCATCATAAGGCGTTCGCTGATAGGTGCTTTTCCTTCTGTTTCCACTATTTGTTGACGATGCTTTAATAGTAGATTGTGTAATGGTATTTTCACTGGGCAGACGTCTGTGCATGCTCCGCAAAGGGTCGATGCATACGGTAAGTCTTTATGATCTGCATATCCGTCGAGAAGAGGCGTGAGTACTGCTCCTACTGGTCCTGGGTAAATGGAGCCGTAAGAGTGTCCTCCGATATGACGGTAAACCGGGCAGACGTTTAAACAAGCACCACAGCGAATGCATTGTAGAATTTCTTGAAAGTCTGTTCCGAGTATTTTTGAACGTCCATTGTCTACGATCACTACGTGCAATTCTTCTGGACCATCTATTTCTTGTTGCTTTTTGGGTCCTGTTAATAATGTGATATAGCTGGTAAGGCGTTGCCCGACGGATGCTCTAGTGAGGAGGCTGACCATAATGTCTAAGTCTTCGAATGTTGGTACGAGTCGCTCCATTCCCATGACGGTAATCTGTGTTTTCGGAATGGTTGTGACTAATCGAGCATTTCCTTCATTTGTTACGAGACAGATGGTACCACTTTCAGCTACACCGAAGTTACAGCCAGTAATACCTACTTCAGCTTCTAGGAATTTTTCTCTTAATGTGTAGCGTACGTGTTTTGCAAGTTCGTCTGGATCGGCGGATTTTGTGTAACCAAGTTTTTCGACGAAGACGTCTCGGATTTGTTCTTTCTTTTTATGTAATGCAGGTACGACGATATGTGATGGTGGGTCGTGATCGTCGATTTGCAGAATGTATTCTCCTAGGTCTGTTTCGACGACCTCACAACCTATCGCTTCGAGTGCTTGGTTTAGGCTGATTTCTTCGGTGACCATCGATTTGGATTTGACTATTTTTTTGGCGTTCTTTTTTTGTACGACTTGTTGGATGTATCGCGTTGCTTCTTTGTCGTCTTTCGCGAGGAAGACGTGTCCGCCGCTTTTTGTTACTTGCTCGCTGAATTGTTCTAAGTAGTCTGCGAGATTGTCTACTGTATGTTTTCTAATTTCTTGTCCTGCTTCTCTCCATTTTTCCCATTCGCCTAGTTGGTCCGTCGCGAGGTTTCTTCGTGCCCCAAGACCGTCTTGGGCGCTGGAGACGGCTTTACGCATAAAGTCATTTTGGAGTTCGGATTCTAGACGTTTCTTGAATGGTCCTTGTTTTATTTTGATAGACATTGTTATTCCTCCATTCCTCGATTTAATACTTCAGCGATGTGGAGCACTTGGACTGGTTGGTTTTCGCGTGATAAACGACCTTCTATGTTCATGAGACAACCACAATCTGCTCCTATTAAGTAGTCGACATCTGCAGTCATGATGTTATTAACTTTTTCTTTGACCATTTCTGCTGAGATATCCCCCATTTTAACGGAGAATGTGCCTCCGAAGCCGCAACACTGTTCTTGTCCTTTTAGCGGTTTTATTTCCAAGTTATTGACATTGTTTAGAAGCATTTTCGGCTCTTCTTTTGCCTTTAAAAGTCGGGTCATATGGCATGATGTGTGGAATACGGCTTTTCCGCGTAATGATGTGTTTACTTTGGTAACGCCGAGCACATGGACGATGAATTGTGTGAGTTCGTACGTTTTGTCTGCTACTTGTTTGGCGATCATGTGCCATTTTGGGTCGTCTTGGAAAATGTGTTCATATTCTTTTAGCATGAGGGCGCAAGAGCCAGATGGTGTGACGATGTATTCAGCGTGTTGGAACGTTTCGAGCAAATGCTTCATTGCTGGTTTTGCTTCGTTCAGATAGCCACTGTTGTAGGCTGGTTGGCCACAGCAGATTTGAGCGGTTGGGTAGTCAATTTCGCAGCCTAGTTTTTCGAGTAGTTCCACGGTAGCGATGCCAACGTTTGGCTGGAATAGGTCGACTAGGCATGTGGAGAATAAAGTTACGCGCATGTTCTTTCTTCCTTTCTGAAAAAAATCGCTTCGGATGGAAGCGACTTTTTTGGTTTGTTGGTTTTGTCGTGTTCGCGGGTGGTTTTGTCGCGTTCGGCCGTTGTTTTGTCGCGTTCGAATTGCCGTTAGTCGCGTTCATGCGCTTGTTTGTCTCGTTTAGGTAGTATTTCCCTGTTTTTTGGCTTGAATTGCTTTTCGCGGGAGAAAAGCTTCCTTTGTTTCTTTTTATCTTGTGAAGGCTGCGGCTACTCCGCCGTCTACAGTTAACATGCAGCCGGTTGTTTTGGTTGCTTTGGATGATGCGAAGAAGGCGATTGCTTCGGCTATATCCCTTGGATAGATATTTTCTTTCAGAACGGTACGTTGTCTGTAATGTTCTTCTAGTTCATCCGGTTCAATTCCGTATGCAGTTGCCCGTTCTTCGCGCCATTTAGATCCCCAGATGGCGGAGCCTTGTAGGACTGCGTCTGGTAGTACTGAGTTGGCGCGAATGCCGAAATCTCCCCCTTCTGTTGCGATGCAGCGAGCTAGTTGGACTTCAAGTGCTTTTACAGCGCTGTATGCGGATGCATTTTTGCCGGCATAGATGGAGTTTTTGGAGCCGATGAATATCATACTTCCGCCTGTGCCTTGGATTTTCATGAGCTTGAATGCTTCTCTCGAGACGAGAAAGTATCCTGTTCCGAGTACGTTCATATTGAGATTCCATTCTTTTAGCGTTGTTTCCTCGAATGGGCTGGATGTTGCTAGACCTGCATTGTTTACTAGTATGTCTACTCCGCCGTATGTGCGGGTTACTTGTTGGAATGCGCCAATAATTTGTTCTTCGCTTGTCACGTCCATTTGTACTGCGATTGCTCTACCTTTTCCGTAAGTTGCGTTTATTTCACTAGCTACTTTTTCTGCGCCTTCTAGATTAAGGTCAGCGAGGACGACATGGGCTCCTTGAGATGCTAGTAGGCGGCATGTTTCGCTTCCGATTCCTCCTGCTCCACCTGTGATGAATGCTACTTTTCTAGAAAACTCGGCTTCTTTTGGAGCGAGTGATAGTTTGTAAAGCTCTAATGGCCAGTATTCAATGGCGAATGACTCCGCCTCAGAAAGTGATGTGAAACCTCCAAGTGCATCTGAGCCTTTCATGACGGCGATTGCTCGGTGGTATAGGTCTCCACTAATAAGGGCTGATGCTTTGTCTTTGCCCGTGTTGATCATGCCGATGCCTGGAATTAAAATGACACGTGGAGATGTGTTGAACATTTTGTCTTCGGGTGAAGCATGTTCTTTAAAATACTTTTTGTATGCTGCTTGGTAGTTTTCGATACTTGTTTTGATCGTTTCCAGATTGCCGTCCCAGTTAATGAAAAGAGGGACACGTTTCGTGTGAACTAGATGATCAGGGCAAGCTGCTCCAACTTGAGCGAGTTCTATAGCACGCTCGCTATTGACGAATTCGAGTACGTCTTCTGTGTCATCGTAGGTGATGATTTGGCCTTCCTCTTTTGATACTAGTCCCCGGATGTAGGGAAGGATTTCAGTAACTAGTCGTTCGCGTTTTGCTGGTGAAATTCCTTCATTCGATTGGCCACCGAAAGCTGGTTTTTTCGTTAATTCGTTATCAATATATGCTTTTGCTTCGTTGATTACTTGTATCGTTTTGTCGTAGCTTTCCCGAGCTGTTTCTCCCCAAACGACTAGACCATGCTTTTCCATCAGGACGAGCTCTGCATTTGGATTGTTTTTTACTCCGTCTGTAATCATTTTGGATAATAAAAATCCGGGGCGTATGTATGGCACCCATACGAATCGGTTCCCGAAAATCTCAGTTGCGATTTCCTTTCCATTTGGCGCACAACAGATACTAATGATGCTATCTGGGTGCGTGTGGTCGACGTGCTTGAATGGAAGGAAAGCATGTAAAAGTGTCTCAATAGATGCACGTGGATGCGATTTGTTGAGCATGCAGTGTGCTAAGTATTCGACCATGTCTTCGTCGGGCATGTCTTCACGTTCTTGAAGTGGGAGAATATGTTCTAGTTGAAGCGCAGTGAAATTTGCTTCTTTCATCGTTGCAAGGTCGGATCCGCTTCCTTTTACCCACATGATGTCGACTTCTTCCCCTTTGAAGTCGAGGGCGGTTGTTTTAAAGGAAGTGTTTCCTCCTCCCCAGTTGCATACGCGACGATCTGCGCCGATTAGATTGGAACGGAATGTTAGTTCTTCTATTGTGTCGGGTTCAACTGATTTATTGGATGATGCCCAAAGGTTTTCAATCATTGTAAGTTCTCCCCTTTCAGGTTGTGTAAGTCATGCATGATGGTAGAGTCATGGACAAAGTATTTGCTTAAGTTTTGATAGATGGTGAATAGTTGGTTGTATGTCTGTTCATTGGCTTTGTTTGGTTTATACGTAATAGATTGTTTGGATGCCATTTTTTCGATTGCTTCTGGGAATGATGTGTATGCATTTGCTACGACTGCACCTAGGATGGCCGCTCCGAGTGCCGGTGCTTGGTCGTTTTCTACAACGATAATTTCTTTTTGTAGGATGTCTGCGTAAATTTGCATAAGTAATGTATTTTTCTTTGGTATACCACCGGTTGCGACGACTTGGTCGATTGGGATGTCGTTGCTTTCGAATAGTTCGATGATTACTCGAGTGCCGAAAGCAGTGGCTTCTAGTAAAGCTCGGTAAATTTCATACGTTTGTGTGGAAAGTTTTTCTCCGATTACCACGCCAGAAAGCATTGAATCTACATAGGGCGATCTACAGCCGTTATGCCAATCAAGTGCTACTAGACCACTTTCACCCGGTTTTAGTGTTTTTGCTTTATTCGTAAGCGTTTCGAAATCGGTGTTATAGTTTTTCACGAAATGTACAAATAGATCGCCGACTGCCGCTTGCCCTGCTTCATATGCGTAATATCCTGGTAAGATTCCGTCTTCTACGACACCGCTAATGCCTGGAACGAGTACTTCTTTGTCACTAAGTAATAGGTGGCAAGTGGATGTGCCCATGACCATAACGAGTGTTCCTGGTTCACTTACTCCTGCTCCAGGGAGTGCCGCGTGTGCGTCGATAATGCCTACTGCTACTGGTGTTCCTTCGTTCAATCCTAATTGTTCGCTCATTTCTTTTGTCAGTTTACCTGCTAATGTACCGGTGGATTTGACTGTACCAGCGAGTTTTGTTTCATATATATTTTCTAGTTTTGGATGAATCTTTTGGAGTGTTTCATTTGGTAAATAGCCCGTTTCTTTATGCCATGTTCCTTTGTAGCCGGCAGAACAGCTGTTTCTAGTTATGGTTCCAGTTAAGGTGGACACGACCCAGTCTCCTGCTTCTAAGAATAGATCGATTTCATCAAATAGAGCTGGATCGTCGTTTGCTATTTCCATTATTTTTGGCAACATCCACTCAGAAGAGAGGCGTCCTCCGTATCGTGCGAGCCATTTTTCGTTTTGCATGATGTTGTTTAGTTGTTTTGCTTCGGTTTCTGCTTCATGGTGTTTCCATAGTTTGACGTATGCGTGCGGGTTCGCTTCGTATGCTTTTATTGTGCATAGTGGTTTTAGCTCTTCATTTACCGGTAAGATGGTGCATGATGTGAAGTCTAGGCCAATACCTATGACGTCTGCTGGATTTATATTTTTTATTACGTCAGGGATGGATTTTGTAAGTACGTCCAAATAATCCTGGGGCACTTGAAGTGCAGTTTCTTTCCCTAACGGATTGTTATTAAGATGCCCAGTGATGACGCCATGGGGGTAGGGCGTCACACTAGTAGCGACGATATCGCCATTTTCGGTGTTCACTAAAATTACACGGCCGGATTCGGTTCCGTAATCAATGCCAATTGTGTATGTCATGGCTTTCACCTCATTCATTTGTACAAAGGACCAAAGTTTTGACAAGCACGGAAGTCGGCCGCTTCGCTTTGCTCCGTGCCGAACATGCTCCATGCACTCGGTCTGAAGATGCGAGATCCTTCGACGTTATGCATATTAACTGGAATGCGCAAGATAGATGCGAGTGATATCAAATCTGCACCGATATGCCCGTAGCTGACCACACAATGATTAGCTCCCCAGTTATTCATGACAGAGTAGACGTCCGTGAATGGACCTTCGCCAGTTAAGTTGGGTACAAACCAAGTTGTTGGCCAAGTTGGATCTGTTCGAAGATCGAGTGTGTCATGCATTTCGTCATCGAGTTCGATTGTATGCCCTTCTGCAATTTGAAGCACTGGACCGAGTCCTTTTACGTAGTTAAGACGAGCGATTGTAACTGGCATATCGCCTTTTGTCGTGAAATCGCTAGAGTATCCACCGCCTCTAAAGTATTCAGTTGACGCTGGACGGAATTGTACGTTTTTTAGTGTTTCCTCAACTTCTTCGTCCGTAATTTCCCAGTAAGGCTTCATGACTGGTTTACCATCTTTCGTTTGACGACCGGTTCCATCAAGGGCAGCCGATCCGGAGTTGATGAGATGGATGAAGCCATTTGCCGCTTTTCCTGTGAGTTCTTTTCCTGTTACCCGTATAACCGCCTCTGGACTCCAGAACGTTCGGACGTCCGCAAAAACTTGCGCGGTATTTGTGAGCAAGTGCCCCATTGCCATTGTGACACCGTTTAAGCTGTCGTTTTCAGTCGCCAATAAATACGGAGCACGCTTGCCATTCCAATCGAATGATGAATTTAAAATCGTTTCCATAAAGTCTCCATTTGGAAAGTAGTCCGTCCATTGACGCTGCCCTTGGAAACCTGCGATGAGTGCGTTTCGACCATTCGCTTCTTCTTCGAAGCCCATTTGTGCAAGTTTTTCATTGCCAACCATTAAATCGCGTGCGATAAGCGTCATTTTAATAGAACGTTCCCAGTCGCTTTGTTTTTCTTCGTCTGTTCGCTTAAATTGTTCTTTGTTTATATCTTCCCCACGCGTTAAGTTTTCGTTTGTCCACGCGAGTGCTTTTTCATATTCTTCTGTATCATAAATTTCAAGATCCATCCTACGAACAAATTCACTCATATCGATGTACTCATTGCGCATGCCTAAGTATTCTTGGAAAAAGTCGTCTTTTACAATGCTTCCGGCAATTCCCATCGAGACAGAGCCCATTGCAAGATAGGATTTTCCTTTGAGCATTGCTGCGGCAAGCCCAGCTTTAGCAAAGCGAAGGAGTTTTTCTTGTACGTCTTGTGGGATTGTTGGATCTGCTGCGTCTTGTACGTCATGACCGTAAATGCCGAAAGCAGGAAGTCCCTTTTGGTTATAACCCGCTAGCACTGCAGCTAGGTATACGGCTCCAGGCCGCTCGGTTCCGTTGAAGCCCCAAACCGCTTTTGGCAGATGCGGATCCATATCCATTGTTTCGCTTCCATAGCACCAGCATGGGGTTACGGTGATTGACACCCCGACTCCTTCTTTTTTGAATTTCTCTGCCGCATGTGCCGCTTCTGCAACGCCGCCGATACAAGTGTCCGCGACGACGCATTCTACTGGTTCACCATTATAATATTGAAGATTTTCAGATAGGAATGTTGCGACGTTTTTTGCCATGTTCATCGTTGTTTCTTCTAGCGATTCGCGAACTCCTTTTCGTCGTCCGTCAATAGCTGGGCGTATGCCTATTTTCGGTAGTGTTCCGATATAACGTTCTTTTGTCATATTTGTATCCCTCCGTTAAGTATGTAATAGTTGTTGAAACTTTTCGGTTGCTTCTTGCCATTCTGACTCGTTTTGTGGTTCATACCGAGTCATTTCGAAGGAGTTTGCGACGAGTTGACGCCCTTCTTCGATCGTGCGTACCTCTCCTAGAGCCCGGAGTTGGGATAGGCCGTTTCCGATAGAACTTGCTTCTGTTGGACCGGTGTGAACGATTTTTTTCGTTGCGTTTGCGATAAATTGGCATAGGTTTTTATTTTGCGTTCCTCCACCACCGATGTGGATGGCAGTTGTTTTCGTTTTGGTGATTTGTTCTATTTGGTTGATCGTATATGCATACTTTAATGCTAGACTTTCTAATAAGCAGCGTATATGTGCCCCTGGTGTTAGCGGGACTTGCTGATTTGTTTTAAAGCAGTATTTTTTTATTGCCTTTGTCATCGATGTTGGGTTGAAAAAGAGCTCGTCGTCCGGGTCGATGAACATTTGAAACGGTCGAGCTGCTTGTAGTGCTTGTATTTCTTGTTCATATGTGAAGTAAAGTCCTTGTTGCTTCCACTCTTCTCTCCATTTTTGTAGGATCCAAAATCCCATTGCGTTTTTTTGGAATCGGTAATGCCCTTCACTCGTTCCTTCGTTTGTGAAGCCTTTTTGGAAAGCTTCGATTGTGGTGTTTGGTGTGTTTACTTCTTTTCCAATGAGTCCCCATGTACCAATGCTAATGAAAACGGCGTTAGGTGTTTGAATCGGCAGTGCGGATAGTGCGCAAGCCGTGTCGTGGCCCGGTACTAATGCCATTTTAATGTTTGAGTGATTCGTTAAGTTGCCGACGATTTGGTGCGGCATTTCGATCGGTGCAAATGGTAGTGTTTGATTGAAAAAAGTGTGTTGAATGTCTTGGTCCCATGTTTTGTTTGCGTTTACTAGTTGGGATGTAGACGCGATGGCGAATTCGTTTATTGTGCTGCCGGATAGTGCGTGCATAAGCAAGTTTGGTGTCATGAGTATGTTGTGTGTTTCTGATAAATAGTGCGGGTACTGGTCTTGTATAGCCATCAGTTGAAATAATGTGTTGATTGGCGAGATTTCGTTGCCTGTTTGTTGGAATAGTTTTAGCGCTGGTATTTGGTTTGTCGCTTGTTTTACGTACGGGACGGAGTGCGTGTCTCGGTATGAAAACGGCTTCGTTACAAGGTCGCCGTTTTTATTGAGTAGACCAAAATCGACTCCCCAAGTGTCGATGCCGAGTGATTCAGTTGGAAAATCCACTTTGTTTAAGCCATCATTTAGTTCGTGTATTAAGTGATCGTAATCCCAATAATAGTGATTATTTTGAGCGATTGGCTTGTTGACGAAGCGATGAATTTCCTTTGTGTTGAGTGTATTTCCATTAAATTTTTGGGCAACGAGCCGACCACTGGACGCACCTAAATCATAGGCAAGAACTGTTTTCATAGCGTTTGCCTCCTATTCTTTCAGCAATTTCGAACGATATCTTTCCGCAGAAAGGTTACGAAGATCATCGCATTCTTCGTTGGTTAAAATTCGTGGGCCGCCGAAAATGGAGCTGATCGTGTACACTTTCGCAGATTCCTCCGTCAGCTGCATGAAGAAAAAAGCTTCTTTCATCGTTTTGCCTAAAGTGAGCACGCCGTGATTTCGCATGATGATCACGTCATTTATCACGAGCTCCGCCACTTTTTCTGCAAGTAAATGGGTGGTCGGAATAATGTAGTCGATGTAGCCGACGCTTTTCACCATTGCTGGAAAGTCCGGAAAGACCGGCGGAATGTCTTTGCCAGCGGATGACACGCCTACTGAGTATGTCGGGTGCGCATGGAGCACAGCTTGAATTGCATCATTTTTGCGGAAGCATTCTAAATGCATCAGTACTTCAGATGATGGGCGGAGTGTCCCTTCTACTTTCCCTGTTGTAATGTTCACTTTGACCCATTGGTGTGGCTCGATTTCTTTAAGATCGAATCCACTTGGGGAGATGTACATATTGTCTTGGTCACGCATGCTTAAGTTGCCGCCTGCTCCTACTACTAGGCCTTGGTCTACTAATTTATGGGCGTATTTTGTCAGTTCTTCGATGACTTTGGACACATTTGGTCACTTCCTTTCTGGTAATGCTGATTGGAATTTAGGTTAAGGTAACTGGTTATGTTGGAATCGCTGTTTTTATTGCTTGGTTGATTTTTTCAAGTTCGGTCGTTTGTTGGAGCATTTGTGTTTCTGTGTAGGTTGGTGGTTCATTGTTTTCGATTGCTTGTTGGAATGCTTTTATTTGTTCGATGTATGCATTTGCTGTTACGGTTATGGTTTTAGTTTCGTTGTTTGATTTGTATTGAATGACGCCTTTGTGATTGTTTAGGTCCGTTCGAAATGCATAAGGTAGTTGCATCGTTCCTTTTGTTCCGATGATATCTATTGTTTGTGTCATCGGGCCGTGGAAGCTTGCGTCGATTTGCGCTATGATTCCCGATGGATAGCTTAGTTGAACCGCGATATGTGTGTCGACTTGGTGATTTGATCTGCCTTGAGAAGCTTGGACCGTTTTCGTACTTTCTTCTATTAAATAGTGAATCGCATTTAGTGGATAGCAGCCGATGTCATTTAGGACGCCCCCTCCAAGATTCGGGTTGAGGCGGATATCGTTTTGCCAGTCCTCTATTGTGAAATGGAATCTTGAGCGGATAGTTAGGATATCACCAATTACTCGTTGTGCTAATAGTTCTTTTGCTTTCGCCATTTGGGGATGGAAGCGGTACATGAATGCTTCCATTAAATAGACGTTGTGTTGTTTGCATGCTTGTTGCAATTCGATTAGGTCGGTTGCATGAAGCACGATTGGTTTTTCGCACAGCACATGTTTGTTCGCTTGGATTGCGGCAAGTGTCCATTTTTTGTGATGCGTGTTCGGAAGTGCTATGTACACTGCATCTATATCTGGTGAGTCGAGTAGTTTTTCGTATGTGTCGTATGTGTTTGGAATGTTGAATTGCGTTGCGAGTGCTTCGGCTTTTCCACTTCGGCTTGCTATTGCGATGATTTCGGCGTTAGTTGTTTGTTGTATTGCCGGAATGACTTGTTGTTTCGCGATGTTCGCCGCGCCGATGATGCCCCAGCGAATCTTTTTCATCTAGACTTGCCTCCTCTTTGTTATGGTGGTGAATTGTTACAGGAGTGTTACTGGTGCCAGGCACCAGTAACACATCTGTAACATAAGGACCTGTAATATTAGGTGTTTTATTATTCGTAGATTGCGGCTTTGATTTCGTCGCTGTCGATGTTTTCTTTGTCGTACCAGTAGAAGCCAGTGTCAATTGTTTTTTCTACTGTTTTGCCATTCATTGCGTCTACCGCTGCTTTTACTGTTTCGTAACCAATGCCGACTGGGTTTTGTGTAACTGCTCCAGCCATTAAGCCGCTTTTGATAGCGTCGATTTGTTGTTTACCGGAGTCGAAGCCGACAACTACTAGGTCTCCTGATTTGTTAAGTTCTTGTACTGCGTTTACTACACCGATTGCGGATCCTTCGTTGGAACCGAAGATTCCTTTTAGGTCGCTATGTGCAGAGATGATTGCTTTTGCAAGGTCGGTCGATTTTAAGTGATCTCCACCGCCGTATTGGATGTCGACGATTTCGATGTTTGGATATTTGGATTCGATTTGCTCTTTGAAGCCATCACGGCGTTGTACCCCGGTTACCGATGTTTGGTCATGCACGATTAACGCAATTTTTCCTTCTTTCCCTATGAATTCAGCCATTTTGTCTGCTGCAAGCGCCGCAGCCGCCTTGTTATCAGTCGATGCAGTTGCTAGTGGGATATCACTATCTACTCCTGAGTCAAATGCGACAACTGGAATTTTTTTATCTTTTGCTTCTTCGAGTAATGGAGTTGCCGCTTGTGAGTCAAGTGCCGCAAATCCTAGAGCATCCGGCTTTTTGTCGAGTGCTGCTCTAAGCATTTCGATTTGTTTGTCTACTTGTGATTCACTTTCTGGTCCTTCAAATGTAATTTTCACATCAAATTCGTCCGCAGCTTGTTCCGCACCTTGTTTAACTGCTTGCCAGAATTGATGTTGGAAACCTTTCGACACGATTGCTACATAGGGCTTATCGCCACTAGAGCCTGTGGATGAGGTGCCGGATTCTGTGTCGTCTGAGTTACATGCACCTAAAATCATGGATACAGCTAACATACTTCCTAAAAACCAAGATCTTTTCTTCATTTTTTACTCCCCATTCCCTTTTTTATATTTCAGTCACTTGGACTAAATACTATGTTTATTCCTTACGTCTTCTGAGAATATCCATATATACCGCTAGAATGATAACTAAGCCGACAACGACCGTTTGCCATTCTTGCGGGATGGACATGATACGTAGACCATTTGTGAGAACGCTCATGATCAGTGCCCCAATCACCGTGCCGACGATCGTTCCTTTACCACCACTAAGGGATGTTCCACCAATGACTACTGCAGCAATCGCTTCCAACTCGTATCCTTGCCCGAGTGCAGGTTGCGCTGAGTTTAGGCGTGACGCCATGACGACACCGGCAATTCCTGTGAAAGCACCAGCTAATGAATAAATCGTTACTTTCCAAAAGTCAACATTTACTCCAGAGAGCTTAGTCGCTTCCTCATTGCTTCCGATTGCAAAATTGTAGCGACCTAAAATAGTTTTGGAAAGAATAACAGCACCTATAATCGCTGCAATAAAAAATATAAGAACCGCATTAGGAATTCCAGGAATAAACGTGCCAAGCGCGATTTTCGTGAATGATTTAAAATCTGTAAAATAAATTGGGGCTGCTCCCGAAATAACTAGTGCTAAGCCCTTAGCAATCATCATCATTGCAAGCGTCGCAATAAATGGAGGGATTTTCAGTTTCGTGATCGCAATACCACAAAGAAATCCACAAAATGCACCAGTTGCAATCCCTGCAAAAACTCCTGCGAAAAGTGGCAATCCCGCATTTACGATAATGACGCCCGTTAGTACGGAAGATAGCGTCATCACGGTGCCTACCGATAGGTCAATTCCTCCTGTAATGATTACGAATGTGGCACCGAGTGCTAGTATTCCAATTACAGCAGTTGATAATAATATTCCGATTATGTTGCTCCATTGCAGGAAACTTCCAGATGCAAAAGAGAAGAAAACGACTAGTACGATTAAACTTCCGAAGGCGAGTGTTTGTTGTATTGCTCCGGGTGGTATTATTTTTTTCTTTGTTGGCTCTTTTTCCGTTAGTGTCTCGACATTCATTTACTTCACCCCTATTGTTAGTGGAGCTGCGTTGCGAACTCCATTATTTTTTCTTGGGTCGCTTCTTCTGATGAAAGCACCCCTGTAATTTTTCCTTCTGACATGACGATGATTCGATGACTCATTCGTAGTATTTCCGGTAATTCGGATGAAATCATAATGATAGATTTTCCACTCGCCGCCAGTTCATCGAGCAGTTTATAAATTTCTCCTTTTGCACCGACATCGATTCCTCTTGTCGGTTCATCGAATATGAGTATGTCGCAATCTCTTCGGAGCCACTTCGCAATAACAACTTTTTGTTGATTACCTCCTGAAAGGAGTCTAATTTCTTGATCAACAGATGGCGTTTTAATCTTTAGTTGTTCGACGTATTTTATAGCTGTTTCTTTAATTTTGGAATCGCTTACAAATAACGAATTAGATTGATATTCTTTAATTGTTGCAAGCGCAATATTGGACTTCACATCCATATTTACAAGTAATCCAAATTGTTTGCGGTCCTCCGATAAATAGCCGATCCCTTGTTTGACTGCATCTGCCGGAGATTTTATTTTTACTTCATTGCCATGTAATGTGATGGTTCCTTTTGTTGCCGGGTCAGCCCCAAATAGAACGCGGGCGACTTCAGTACGACCTGCACCCATTAGTCCGGCAAATCCGAGTATTTCTCCTTTTTTTAATTCGAATGAAACATCTTTTAATAGGGTCTTGGTGGAGACGTTATTCACTTGGAGCACCGTTTCTTTTTCCCCTTCTGCGATGCTAGGCTTCGATTCTATGTACATATGTCGACCTACCATGAGTTGGATGATTTTACTCATTGCGGTTTCGGCAGTCGTTAGGGTGTCAACGTACGTTCCATCTCGCATGACAGTTATTCGGTCAGAAACTCGCTTTAGTTCATCCATTCTGTGTGAGATGTAGATAATTCCCACGCCTTTTGCTCGTAAGCTATTAATAATTTTAAAGAGGGTTTCGATTTCGATATCGGTTAGAGCTGTAGTTGGTTCGTCCATGATGAAGATTTTAGAGTTGAAAGAAAGTGCTTTTGCTATTTCGACCATTTGCTGCTTGGCTACGGTTAAATCTTGCACTTTAGTCTTGGGGTCTAAGTCTAAGTTGAGTTTTTCAAACAGTTCTTTTGCTTGTTTGTTGAGCTGTTTGTCGTTTACTAAAAGATTAAGAGCACCTTTTGGCTCTCGACCTATGAAAATATTTTCAGCGATGGTGAGATCTTTCATCAAATTGAGCTCTTGGTGGATAATTGAAATTCCGAGTTCTTGTGCTTGCTTTGGTGACGTGACGTTGATTTCGTTACCTTGTAGCGTGATGGTTCCCTCGTCTTTTTGATAGATGCCCGTGAGTATTTTCATGAGCGTGGACTTTCCTGCTCCATTTTCCCCTACAAGCGCTAAGACTTCTCCGTAGTGGAGATCAAGTTGGACATTGGAAAGCGCTTTTACTCCTGGGAAAGATTTTGATATGTTTTCCATTTTTAATAGGGGCTCCATCATCATTCCTCCTTTTTGGTTTTGTTTTTGTTTATCCGTGTTTTTGTTGATTATAAATGAATATCCCGTTTTAATCAACAGAATATTTAGTTATTTCTGAATATTATTTTGTGTTTTGGCTATTATATGCCACGCAAATGTGTCTCAACCCATTTGCGCATATAAAATGGTTATGTTTTTTTCTTCGAAATATTGTAAATACGTCTTGTTTGCATGGCTATCTATAACAATAGTGTTTATCTTATCTTCTTTTTCAATATAAGCGAAAGCCTTTTTCTCAAGTTTCGTGTGATCAAGTAAGAGTATTTTCTCATCCGCCATTTCAATCATTTTTCGTTTAACGATTGCCTGTTGCTCGTTGGAATCACTAATCCCCCATTGTTTGTGCAAACCTTTACAGGAGAAAAATACTTTATTTACATGGTAGCGCTCCAGTGTGTTGACCGTTAAAGGACCAACGAGCGATAACGATGATGATGACAAATTACCACCAATGAGGATGACTTGGATTTTTGGTTGATTGGCAAGTTCCACAGACACTCTAATGGAGTTTGTTAAGACAGTTATTCGATGATTCGTTAAAAGTTTTGCAAGATAAAGTGCAGTTGAACTAGCATCTAAACAAATGATATCGTCATCTTTGATCATCTTGACAGCCTCTTTCGCTACAGCCATTTTTTCCTCTTTATTCATCACTTCTCGTTGAAAATACGGAATGTCTCCCTCTTCCTCCTGTGTAGTTATTGCACCACCGTGCGTGCGTGTGAGTTTTCCTTCTGTTTCTAGTTTTTCTAAATCACGACGGATCGTTTCTTCAGTTACTTTGAGGAGTTTACTCAGCTCAGAGACCCGAGCCGTTTTGTTTTTGTTTACGATTGTGATGATTTTTTTTTGTCTTTCTGGTACTAGCATATTAGATTTCTCCTTTCATCATGTGATAACGCCTTTTTTTAGAATAATATTGGCATATAATGCTTGTTCGCTTGTGGCAACAATGGCATAGGCCTGTTTTGCCTGATCATAGAACTTGAAACGCTCTACTTTTGTTGGTATAACATTGCTATTTCCGGTTTTCTTGAGAATATCGTTGTACTCGGTCCAAATAGGTGGCGTGCTTACTTCTGGTCCATACATCATATAAAAAATGGAAGGGTTAGCATAATCATCAAGTGGCATCAGAGTTAATAACGCTTCAAGTAATTCTGGGATATGAAGTCCATCGAGACGAATAAGATTTCGTGCATGAGATGCCGCTGGGAAATTTCCATCAGCAATGACAATCTCATCTCCATGCCCCATTTCCATTATCACTTTTAAGAGATCAGGCGAAAGACATTTCGGAATGTTTTTAAGCATTTAGTTGGTTTCTCCTTTGTTTGTTTTTGTTTTAATTTAATAATAACAAATAATCAGAAATCCGAAAGAGTTTTTTTGGTGGAGTGGGTTTGGGAGTGTGGAACTTGGGCTGGCTTGGGTGAAACTTGGAGACTGTGAGTGAAACTCAGGCTAGCTTGAGTGAAACTCGGAGGGCAGGAGTGAAACTCAGGCTAGCTTGGGTGAAACTTGGAGGGCAGGAGTGTAACTCAGGCTAGCTTGGGTGAAACTTGGAGGGCAGGAGTGTAACTCAGAGGTGCTTGGGTGGAACTCATATCGAATGAGTGGGACTTGTGGAAGAAATTTAAAAACACCATGTGGGAAGAGTGGTGTTTTAAAGGATGCTCTTTTTGTATGTTGTGCTGTTGCCTTTTTCCGTTTTGATTAGCTGCATCTTTTTAAAAGTATAATTTAACATGAAGCGCGACTTTGGTTGGAGAAGTTGTTCGCATTCTTTCATGGTGATTTCTGGTTTTATTAATATGAATAGGTCTTCTATATTCTGGGGAATCGGGTCGTTATCTTGCTTGCCACATCTGCTGCATATCCATTTCCTTTCTGTGAGTCTATATAGTTGGTCACCGCAATGAGAGCAAAGTATTCCTTTTTTTAGTTCATTTAGATTGATTTCAAATTTTTCGCATAGCGGTTTTTCTACAAAACGTATATTTTTCTGTAAAAGTTTTTGAATTAATCTTCGAAATTGTTCTTTTGATAAAGTAGGTGGGATTTTATTTAGTTTTTGAATATAGAGTGGGAGGTTTTTGATAAAAAGAATGTTCTTGTTGGACGGAGCATTTTCTATGATTGCTTTATCAGATGCAAAGACGAGTGCCGTATAAATCGGGATATTCCAGTTATTTTGATCTCTCCATATTTGTAAGCCGTCTTGGTTGCGCTCTAGTTGAACGATCGGGCATTTAAATGGAGTGATTTCATCATTTAGGATTCTCACAATTTGACTGGGAGATGTCTTGAAATTAATAGTGCCTATCATATTTTTGACTTCAATAATAAGAATGTAGCTACTTGTAATAATTAGTGTATCGATTTGGATGTATCTATTATGGTGTACCTTCATGTGAAAGTCAGGAATGATGTAAACTTCCGTGGGAAATTGTACTTCCCGGAGAGACCGGTCAGTACGTGTTTCTCCATGAAATCCAGCTTCCATTGCGCTGATTTTCTGAAGGACTTTTTTGTAATGCTTGTGGTCAGTGGGGAGACGATGTTTCAAGCGAATGTAATGGAAGTAGCTGTGTGGTAAATTCCGATGAATTTGTATGATGATTTCTCCTTTTTTATGTATTTATAGATAGATTATCAAATTTGGATAGACTTAACAAGAGAATTTGAGATTATTCGTCATTGAGTGGGATTTTTAAGTTTCTGAGTGAAACACTACGGCTTTTTAGTGAAACTTGGGGCTTTTGAGTGGAACCCAGGGAGGGTTGAGTGAAACTTAGGCTTTCGGGTGGAAACCCCAGGCATTCAGGTGGAACCCTTTCTCGGAAAAGAGAAAAACCACTAGACAGGTCTAGTGGTTCAATACTTTAGATAGAAAATCCTGCGCGCGCTGAGTATCCGGATTCGTGAAGAATTTGTCTGGTGCTGCGCGTTCTACGATTTTGCCTTCTGCCATGAAGACGATTTCGTCGCATATTTCTTTGGCGAAGCCCATTTCGTGTGTGACGACAACCATGGTCATGCCGTCATTTGCTAGTTTGCGGATGGCATCGAGCACTTCAGTTACCATTTCTGGGTCGAGTGCGGATGTTGGTTCGTCAAATAGCATGACTTGTGGGTCCATTGCGAGTGCTCGCGCGATGGCTACGCGTTGTTGTTGGCCACCTGAGAGTCTGTTTGGGTAGGCTTCGAATTTGTCTCCTAGTCCAAGTGAGGATAGTAATTCTTTTCCTCTTTTTTCGGCCGCTTCTTTGCTTAATCCTTTTACTTTTATTGGTGCCATTGTTACGTTCTCTAATGCTGTTAAAAACGGGAATAGGTTGAAGCTTTGGAATACGAAGCCGATGTTTAATCGAGCTTTGTTTATGTCTGTTTTTTTGTCGTGGATGGATATTCCGCCGACGGTGATTTCTCCATTGTTGATCGGTTCTAGTGCATTGATTGTTCGGATGAGGGTGGATTTCCCTGCTCCACTTGGTCCGATTAGTGCGACTACATTCGATTTTGGTACTTCGAGCGAAACGTCGGTTAGGACGTGGTGGGCACCGAAGCTTTTATTGACATTTTTGATAGTAATCATTGGTTACACCCTCCTTAACGTTATGCTTCGCTTTTCAGTAATCGTTTTTCGAAGTATCGAATGATTAGTGATAGGCTGAATGTCATGATAAAATAGATTAGTGCGACGAATGTCCATACTTCAATAGAACGGAATGATGTTGCTACTAGGTTTTTTGCGTTTAGTGTTAACTCGGTTGCTGAAATAATGGATACAAGCGACGAGTCTTTTATAAGCATAATGAATTGTGATGCAAGCGGTGGCAATACTCGTCTAAACGCTTGGGGCAAAATAATATGTGTCATCGCCTTTGCATGAGACATCCCAAGTGATCGTGCTGCTTCCATTTGGCCTTTTGGTACAGCTTGAATTCCAGCGCGAACGATTTCCGCAATAAATGCACCAGCAAATATGGCAAGACCCCAGATTGCACCCCAATAGGGACCCAGCCTTAAGAATTGTCCAAGTACGAAGAAAATCCAAATAAGTAACACAAGCAATGGAACACCGCGAATGATTTCTACATAGATGGAAGATATCAATCTGAAAATCTTGTTTTTCGAAATACGTCCCATCCCAAAAATAACGCCTATTGGGATAGCAATAAGAATGGCTAGTAAAGAAATTTCTAATGTTTTTAGGGCGCCGTCAATAAAGACGTCCATATTACGCGGGATTACACTCCAGTCGTATGTCATTGTTGTACCTCCTCTAGATTGCCAGAGTGTCCTATTCTTCTACTACTTCACTTAACCAGTCAGAAGTTTCGAACCATTTTTGGCGAGATGCAAGCTCTGCTGGGCTTCCAAGGTAGCTATTTAAGAATGAGTTTACCCATTGAATTGTTTCGAAATCATTTTTCTTCAGTGCAATTCCAAGGTTTTCTGTAGAAATTAAGCCTTCTAACTGTCTTACTTTGTCTCCATTTTGTAATTTCCAAACAGCGATTGCCGGCTCGTCATATACAATTCCATCTGCTTTTCCTGCTGCTAAAGCTGCTGCTGCATCTGGGAAGTTCTCAAAGTCCATTACTTGCGCGTTTTTAAATACGTCTTTTGCCAGTAACGCACCAGTCGTTCCGATACCTACTGCAATTTTCTTCCCTTTCACATCAAGATCTTGCCATGCTTTTGTCGTTGTATCTTTTCCAGGTAGCATAACCGCTTGACCGGTTTGGAAGTATGGATCAGCGAAGCTAACTGCTAGTGCGCGGTCCCCACGAATGGTCATACCAGCGAAAACCATGTCTACTTCTCCGGTTTGTAACGCGGGAATTAATCCATCAAAAGTAAATTGTTTATATTCAATTTCCACTCCTAGTGCTTTTGCAAGCGCTTCCGCAGTATCTGCGTCATATCCAACGAACGTACCTTTTGGATCTTTCATGTCAAATGGGAAGTATCCTGTTGACATTCCGATGATTAATTTTTTGTTTTTTAGTGCTTTTTGAATAGTTGAGTTTTCTGTGGATACTCCCCCACCCGAATCATTGCTACATCCTGCAATGATTAAAACGGTAATCATTAATACTGCTGCTAACCATTTTTTCATTCTCTTATCCCCCTGTTTTTTTAAAATTAATTCATTTCCCCTTATGAAACTAGTGAATTATTAGTAGTATAAATTATTATTATTCACCTGTCTACATAAAAAATAATTAGTTATAATATTTTTATTATTGATTCTATTTACGAAAAGGTGCAAAATAGAATCAATAATAGATTATATGTATACTATTCAGTCGATATTATATGTTTTATTATTCTGTCAAATGTATGTTTATTCAAAGGGGTGTTTTAATGGAATTTCCAAAAGGAGAGATAGGTAAACGAATACGGTATTTACGTAGATTGCAAGGATTGACGTCGGATGAGCTTGCTAAACTAGCAGGAGTTAGTCAGAGTATGATTTCCCAAATAGAGAGAGGGCTCGTATCTCCTTCGTTGGAGACGCTTTGGAAATTGAGCCATAGTTTGAAGGTGCAGATTTTTTCGTTTTTCGAAACGGAAGTAACGACTGCCGTTTCTATTACAAGGGCTGGGGAGTCAAATGTGGTGAAACGGGTGCGACCGAACGTGAGTTATGAGTTGTTATCACCAAGCACTGGAAAGCAGATGAGTTTTTTTAAGATGATCGTGGAGCCCGGGGAGGATTTGGAGACGCCTTATTTGTTTCATGGTGGTGAGGAGTGTGGGATGATTCTTTCTGGTTGTTTGCGTTTAGAGTTAGAAGGGGAGTGTCATACGCTTTGTAAGGGGGATAGTATTTACTTTGATAGTTCGCAACCGCATCGTTTTTTTAATGCAGGGGACGAGAATGCGGTTGCGGTTTGGACGATGACTTCTAGTTTTTAGGGGTTTGGGTGGTTGCGGCGGGTGGCGGCTTGTCGTGTTCACGGGTGGGTTTGTCGCGTTCGCGGGCCGGTTTGTCGCGTTCGCGGTGGATTTTGTCTCGTTGAGGATTATTTTGGAAATTTCAATGCCGTTGATCTGCCCTTTGCTTTGGCAAAGGGCTTCCTTTTTGGTTTTGAGTTTGTTTGTCGCGTTGGGGTGGCGGCTTGTCGTGTTCGCAGGTGAGGTTGTCGCGTACGATGGGTGGTTTGTCGCGTTCGCGGTGGGTTTTGTCTTGTTGAGGATTATTTTGGAAATTTCAATGCCGTTGATCTGCCCTTTGCTTTGGCAAAGGGCTTCCTTTTTTGGTTTTGAGTTTGTTTGTCGCGTTGGGGTGGTGGTTTGTCGCGTTCGCGGGCTGGTTTGTCGCGTTCGATGGGGGGGTTGTCGCGTTCGCGGTGGGTTTTGTCTTGTTGAGGATTATTTTGGAAATTTTAATGCCGTTGATCTGCCCTTTGTTTGCAAAGGGCTTGCTTTTTGATAGTGCATGAAAAAAGCTCTTTGCCTTGGCAAAGAGCTCTTTTTTGGTGTTAGTAGGTCATGGTGTATTTGGTGTTTCTTGCTTTTCCTGATTTTATTAGTTTGGGATTCATCAGTATTCTTGTGGCGTCGTGCTTATCCTGTAGGTGGAAGAAGCGACGACATTCTTTGTTGTTGATTGTTTCTTTATAAATAAGAAAGTAGTCTTTTAGTGTTTTTTCGTGTGCATGTTTGCTAAACTTTTCGCAATTTGGGCAAGTCCAGTTTCTAATGATTTTTTTCATTCCTATATATCCACAGTTTGGACACTCGACTCCAGTCACTATATCTAATGGGTCTATCGCGTAATGTTTGCTTAATGGGAGTGAATTGTATTCGTTATTTTTGTGAAGTAGCCAGTTTTTGACTTTGTCCAATTGTTCAGCTGATAGGATAGGTTTTTCTGCGTTTATAGAACGGATAAATCTTCGTAGTTCGTTTGTGAGCAAGATCACCGTATTTGTCGGAACTTTTTTTACATATGATTTTGCGAAGGCGAATGTTACGGCGCCGTAGATTGGGATACTTATTTTGTGTTGTTTAAAGAGTTGGGATAGTTGATAGACGTAGTCTTCCAGCTGGGGAACTGGGCTTCTGATGGATTTCTGTTCTCCGTTTGGTTTTGTGTAGACGAGCATAGAGGGATTGGTTGAAATTTCAATTTCTCCTGTGATATTTTTCACTTCTAATATGACTGCGTAATAGGGAGAAATTAATAGAATGTCCATTTGAAAATTGGTTTCGGAATATAGGCTGACGTTGTGAAAAATATAAAATTTGTGGGGTAATTTTAATTTTTCTAGTTCACGCATGACAACTTCTTCACCAATTTCACCTGCATTTTTTTGCATCATCTCATCGCGCATTTGTGTGTATTTCGGATGTGTTTTGCGTAGTCTCCTAGTGAGAGCTATTAGTGCTTCTGCATGAAGCGATTTTGCATATGGTTTAGCTATCAATAATGATCACCTCGTTTCTATATTAGCATATTTAGTAGATTGCAACTATACAAAAACTGAATTTTTAGTATTCATTGGAAACAGCCTTGAGATAATTATCCTACCTTATTTGCGTCTTTTAATGCTTCCGTGCGTACTAGCTCTACAAAGTCATTTACTACTTTATCGTTTTGTTTTTGAGTGCCCATTTTCGATAAAAGACGGCCCATAAAATTGGTGCCTTCGTTTTGACCGGTGTAGATAAATCTAGTTGTTTTCTCGTCTACTTTTATTAAGGTGAAGCCAGCTTGGATTTTAAATAGTTTGGCTAATGTGAACTCGATTTTGTTGTGTTTTTTGTGTGTGGTGTTTTCGTACTCGATGTCTGTTACGATGTACGTTTGGGTTCTTTTTCCTTCTTTGTACGTTTGCTCATAGGTAGAGCCGACGACGCCCTCTTTTATTTCTAACGGTTTGTGTTCTACTACGTTTGGCATGATTCGTTGGATTTGGTCGAGGTCAAATAGGTTCCAGATCGTTTCGATTGGTGCTTGGATGGTGATTTCTTTGTGCCAAGTTAGCATGTGGTCGCTCCTTTATAGGTGATATTTGGTCATTTTTTCTAAAGTGTACCATATTTATGGGTGATTGCAATGATTGGTTTTTGGGAATTTGTCGTGTTCGCGGGAGCGTTTGTCGTGTTCGATGTGTGGTTTGTCGTGTTCACGGTGGGTTTTGTCTCATTCAGGATGTTTTTGGAAAATGGTAAGGGCCCGCTCCTTTTTGTAGGGCGGTCTTTAGGAATGAATAGCGGTTCACTGAGCGCTTTAATTCAATTTGTTGCATCTATATTAATATAGAAGAAAGTAGGTCGACGGCTTGGTCGATTTCTTCCGTTGTGACGGTTAGTGGTGGCAGTAGTCGGAGGACGTTTGGACCTGCTGACACTAGTAAGAGACCTGCTTGTTCTGCTTTTTCGATGTATGGTGCTACTTCTTCTTCGCAGACGACGCCGAGTAGTAGACCTGTGCCGACGATTTTATGTGTTGGTAGTGCTGTTTTTAATTTGCCTAATAAGTACTCGGATTTTTCATTGACTGCCGATAAAAATTTTGTGTCGAACACGTTGTCTAGAACGGTTTGCGCAACGGCTACTGCGAGTGGATTTCCGCCAAATGTCGTGCCGTGCGTGCCTGGGCTGAATGTGTCATATAGCGCACTTGTACCGAGCATCGCGCCTATTGGAAAGCCTCCACCGAGACCTTTTGCGAGTGTGATGATGTCCGGTTTTAGGACGGTTTGCTCGTATGCATAGCGAGTTCCTGTGCGCGCGATGCCTGTTTGCACTTCGTCGATAATGAGTAGAATGCCTTTTGATTCGCAAATGTCAGCAATTGCTTGGGCGAATGCTGGTGTGACTTGGTTTACGCCGCCTTCTCCCTGAATGACTTCGAGCATGATTGCTGCTACATCACTGTCGATTGCAGCATCGAGAGCCTCTATGTCGTTGAACGGGATGGTGCGAAATGTGTCGAGTAACGGACCGAAGCCTTGGCGCACTTTATCTTGGCCAGTTGCAGACATGGCTCCGAACGTTCTGCCGTGGAATGATTTTTCGAATGTGATGATGACGTGCTTTCCTGTATGTTTGCGTGCGAGTTTAATCGCCGCTTCGTTTGCTTCTGCTCCGCTGTTACAGAAAAACGCGTGTGCAAGATGTGTGTCTTTTACAAGGTTCGCCGCTAGTTTTTCTTGTTCTGGGCTTTCGAATAAATTCGATGTGTGCCATAGTTTTTCGCTTTGTTGTTGAATGGCTTGCACGATCGCTGGGTGCGCATGACCAAGACTTAGTACGGCGATGCCGCTTGTGAAATCGAGATATTGTTTTCCTGTTTCATCTGTTACGATGGTCCCTTTACCTGACACGAGATGAACCGGGCGACGGGCGTAGTTTTGAAATAATGCACTCATGCGAAAACCTCCTGCTGTAAAATAGTCGTTCCTTCTAATGTTTCGCCGACAATTTGGACGGACGGAATACCGGATGTTAGGCAATCTAGCGCTGCGGTTACTTTCGGAATCATGCCTCCGTAAATATCCGCTGATTCGATCCAGTCGTTTATTGCTTTTGCGGTTACGTTTTGTTGCACTTCCCCGCCGATTTTAATGCCTGGCGTGTCGGTAACTAGTAGCAGGCTTTCTGCTTTTATTGCTAGCGCGATTTTGCTTGCTACTGTGTCGCCGTTTATGTTAAGCGGTGTAGTATCATTTGTGCAACCGAAGCAGGAAATAACTGGTGTGATGCCGTTTGCAAGTAGTGTTACGAGTAAGTTGCTGTTTACTTCTTTTATTTCTCCGACGAAGCCGTATGTTTCTTTATCTAGGAATTCGCACGTTAGTAAATTGTCATAGCCGCTTAGTCCGATTGCGGTTACCCCGCCTTTATTTAGCTGGTGAACTAGCGTTGGATTCACTTGACCGATTAAGGTGGACTGGACGATGTCTACTGCTTCTTCGGATGTTACGCGAATTCCGCCTACGGTTGTGGACGTGACGCCGTTTTTTGCTAGTTGTTTGTTTATAGCTGGACCTCCGCCGTGAACGATGAGGAGGTCGATGCCTTGTTGTTGCAAGCTTTTGAAGTTTGCGATATGGGTTTCATTTAACCGTTCGAGCATGCTGCCGCCGAGCTTGATGACGATGCGTTTAGGAACGGTAGGTTGCGTTGATTTGGACATAGTCATACGTTAAATCGCACCCCCACGCTGTTCCTTGGCCGTCTCCTATGTTTAGTTCGACGGTAATTTTCACTTCATGCTGCTTTAAATAATTAAATAAATCGTCCTCTGAGAAAGGAACTGGTTCGCCATTTTCGACTACTTCGGCGTCTCCGATTTTGATCTTTATCGCAGTTGGGTTAACTTGTGTACCACTGCGACCTACAGCAGCGATGATTCTTCCCCAGTTTGCATCGCTTCCAAAAATAGCCGTTTTGACAAGTGGCGAGCCTACTACTGTTTTTGCGACTTTGCGTGCTTCCTCATCGGTCGTTGCGCCTTGCACTTCTACTTCGATTAGTTTTGTCGCACCTTCCCCGTCTTTTGCGATCATTTTCGCTAAATCTTGGGACACGGCATGGAGTGTTTGGATGAAGTTTTCCCAGTCTGGATGGTCTGGTGTAAGGGTGTTATTTTCCGCTAAACCATTTGCCATAACAATTACCATGTCGTTTGTGGATGTGTCGCCGTCCACTGTGATGGAGTTGAATGTTACGTCCGTAATCGATTTAAGTGCCGCTTGCAGATGATCGGATTCGATGTTTGCATCAGTTGTAATAAATCCAAGCATCGTCGCCATATTTGGCTCAATCATTCCAGAGCCTTTTGCGGTACCAGCAAAAATTACTTCTTTCCCGTCGATCGTTGTTTTGTACGATGTATTTTTTGTTACGGTGTCTGTTGTCATGATTGCTTGGGCGAATCCCATTGCACCTTCTAGGTCGTGAATCGGATGAAGTTTTTGAATACCTTCAAGAAGTGGCTCCATTTTCATCATTTCACCGATTACTCCAGTGGATGCTACGCCTACTAAGTTTGAATCTATCCCTAGTTTTTCCGCTGTTTTTTGTTGCATCGTATAAGCATCGTCCATCCCTTGTTTTCCGGTGCACGAATTGGCGTTTCCTGAGTTGACAATGATTGCTTGCATTTTACCTGTGTTTTGCACGACTTCTTTTGTAACTAGTAGTGGTGCTGCTTGGAAAGCGTTCGTTGTGAATACGCCGGCAACACTTGCTGGAACTTCGCTAACTAGTAGTGCTAGGTCTTTTTTCTTGTGCTTGAGCCCGCAGTGGATGCCGGTTGCTTTGAAGCCTTTTGGAGATGCTATATTTTTATATGAAATTGATTTCATTGAAGTAAGTGTTGTCAAATGAAATTCCTCCTAATTTATCAAATTTGCCTTGGCGGATGTCATAGATTTTGCATCCGCCGGAGGCATTAACTTTATTCAGCAAGTGTTTTTTTGCTGAATAAAGTTAAATGAAGAGTGGGACTTGCTGGAGGCCTGTCGTTTGATCCAAACCGAACTGAACGTTCATGTTTTGAATCGCTTGCCCGGCTGCTCCCTTTACTAAGTTATCGATCACCGAAACGATAGTCGCTCGGTTCGTTCTGGGGTCTAGTCTCACATGTATGTCACAGAAGTTGGAGCCGTACACTTGGTTTGTACCGAATTTGTTCGTTTCTTTAATGATTCGGACAAACGGGTGGTTGGCGTATGTTTCTTCTAGTGCGTTTGTGAGTTGCTGTTCGGTTACCCCTCGTTTTACAGGTGCGTAGCTAGTTGTAATAATCCCTCTTGTCATCGGCACTAGATGGGTGGTGAATGTGATCGGTGATGCTTCGGCTGCAAAAAGGCCGATTGCTTGCTCGATTTCCGGTATATGTTGGTGTTCATGAATTTTGTAAATGGCTGTGTTTTCATTCGTTTCGCTGAAATGCGTCATTTGGTTCGGCTTATTGCCCGCTCCGGAAATTCCACTTTTCGCATCGATGACGAGTTGTGCCGCGTCGATTAAGTTTTCTTTGATGAGTGGAAGTACAGAAAGCAGGACAGCCGTTGGGTAGCAGCCTGGGTTTGCGATTAGCCCGGCTTGTTGTATGGCTGTTTCATTCCATTCCGTTAGCCCGTATACGCTTTGTTCGATCGCTTCCGGTGGTGCTGGTGTTTTTTTGTACCACTGTTCGTATTGGGATGCATCTTTTAGACGGAAATCACCGGATAAATCGATGAGTTTAGGTCCTGCTCCGATTAATGGTGGTAAAAGTTCCTTAGAAACTCCTGATGGTGTGCTCGTGAAGATTACATCATAGTTTGCTAGTTTGTCTTTTTCTATTTTAAGTAACGGCTGATCGTGAATATTCAATAAATGTGTATATTTATTCGAAAACTGAATTCCCGCTTCCGAAGAAGTGAACAACTCAATATTTTCAACTTCTTGGTGATTATGAAGAAGACGAATCAGTTCTAGCCCTCCGTATCCTGTTGCACCAATAATACCTACCTTCACATTCGTTCACCTCTTCGTTTTTATTAAAACAAGTATAATGCTGCATAAATATAAAGTCAATTGTATTTTTATATATTTCGTGATTCGTAGTTTTGCAAAAATGAATCTGACCCAACATTTGGAAAAGTGATTTCTTTTTGGGGTTTGGTTGCTCTCGTAATTGAATTGGTTGCTTTCCTAAATGAATTAGTTGCTCTAGTGGGGAGGTTGGTTGCTCTCGTGCTCTAATTGGTATCCCTTTGCCATTTATTTGCAGACTTTTTTCCATTTTAAGATATTTCCGCAAAAAAAGAAGGCGTCCCGCTCGGGAGACGCCTCTTTGTTGAGTTTCAATTAATCGTCATGATCGTTTTCATCATCGTCTTTTTTATTTCTTTCATTTTTCTCTCTTTGCTTCTCTGCCTTTTTATCTTCTTTATGCTGTTTGTCTTGTGCTTTTTCTTCTTGTTTTTCTTTTTTCTTTTCCCATTTTTCTTGCTGTTTTTCTTGTTGATTATGATGCTTTTCGTGATGTTTTTTTTCTTGTTGTTTTTCGTGATGCTTTATTTCTTGGTGCTTTTCTTTTCTATTTGGACCGTTGTCGGGTCTTGGTTGTTCTTTAGTTTTATGTGGATCTGGTTCCTTTTCCTGATGTTTATGTTCCACTGCTGGAGGCGTTTCTTTTTGTACCGGCTTGTTTTCTATTATTGGTTTTGTGTTTTCGATTTTTTGGGGAGTTTGTTTTTGGACTTCGTTCACCGCTTGGTCAATGCGTTTTTTTAATTCTTCCTCGTCTTGCTTTTCATATACTGTTGTGATGACAATCTCTTCATTCGTAGATCGTAATTGTGCCATCGCTTTTGCTAACACGACGTTAATGGAGAGTCCTTCCCATTCATCTAGATTAAAGGGAGTCGTTTCATCTAGAGAGCGAAGCGACACAACGTTTCCTCTTTCATCGACACCTAGCTTAACGGTCGTTTTCCCTTCTAACTGTACGTAAGCATAGGCGTTACTCGTTTGGGGAATCAAAGATGCAATGACAAATAGCAGAAGCACTGCTGCGACTATAGCTGATCCAACGAAGAAGGGTTTTATTCGCTTTCGATGAAGCATGGGTACTGCTACTAGCTGAAATTCCGCTTCCTCTCCCACTTCCGGAGTCGGTCCAATTGGAGTTCCATGAAGAAATTCGCCTTCCTTCGTCAGAAAAACTATATATTCATTTTTCTTATCGCAAACAATGCCCTTGTATGTGCGCATCATATGATTTCTCCTTTTACATACTCTTTTATATAAACGAAGTCGCTGTTTAATAGCAAAACAACGGCAATTATGTATTTTCGATGCCGTTCCAATGTTTTTCGAGATACCTCGACGATCGCTTCGATTTCTTTCAGTGGTAGTTGTTTGGTTTTAAGTAAAGAGTTATAGAATTCTTCTGTCTCTGCAATAATTTGCGCGGTATGAAATGCAGTTTTTCTAGCGTCTGCATGCTTCGGCGCTGCCTTTGTTAGCTCTTCGAATGTTAAGTTATATACCGCTAATAATTCCCTATAGCGGATTAGTTCTTCTCGCCTTGCAACTGTTTGTTGTTCTTCTGTATATGTATGGATGGATTGTTTATCGAATAAATATTGCTGCTCCGATGCGTGTGCTTCTTCATTCGAAGATTGTATTAAAAATACTTTCTCTTTTCTAGCGGTCTCTTTTCGAATATAGTCAACCATCCGCCTTTTGATTATTAAATGTGCAAACGTTTGTAAAGAGGCGTTTTCTGTGGAATCAAAAGCCATCACCGCTTCATGAAATCCATTTATCGCCACACTAAATTCCTCATCGTGTTCATCAATCGGTCTTTTACAAATAAAGGATGCCGTTTTTTTCATAAAAGGGGTGAAGGCAAAAAGGAGGTCACTAAGAACCTCCTCATCACCTGCTTTTGCCTTTTGAGCAAGTTCGCTCGTTGTTTGTTTTGTTTTTGTTTTGAATAATCCCTGAAATATGGACAAAAGCATACATACCCTCCGTTCTCACTTCATCCGGTGCCTATTATTGTAATAGGCTGAACGGAAAATGAAAAGCGGTTTTTCTGCAAATGATTAATGTTTATGTTTATCTTTATGCTTTTTGTTTGCATGTTTCTCTGCTTTTTGCTTTTCTTTTAAAGCTTTTTTAGCTTCTTTTTGTTTTTCTTTTAATTCTTTATGATCATCATCATTATCATCATGGTCAGCTTTTTTTAAAGCCTCACGCTCTGCCCTTTGTTTCTCTTTGAGGGCTTCACGTTCTTTTTTATGCTTTTCTTCAAGGGCTTTGTGCTCTTCTTTGTACGCAGTTTTCCGTTCTTTTTTAGTAGAATCTTCCGGTGTTACGTGAACTACTGGTTGTTCTGTCGTTTCCACATTTGGAGAGTCAACAGATCTTACAGTTACTTCATTTGTTTTAGGTGTAACTGGATCTTCTGGAATCGTTACAACCGCTCGCACAGTGTTCCCTGTTGTTTCTTCTGCATTTTTAGAATGTAGTTTGCTTAAGTCCACTGTGTCAAACAGGTTTTCATTTGCCCATGCATAACCAGCACCGGTTAATGTCATTCCAGCTACTAATAATGCGGCCCCAGTTTTCTTCCATTTCATTTGCAATGTGTTATCACCTCACATATAGTTTTGCCCTTGTTCTTTTACTCGGACACTCTATTATTCGTCCAAGCACTTCCGTTTATGGGGGTCATCCTGTAAGTTATTATGTTACATTTGTATTACGAGTGCTTGGTACTAGTAATATCTCTGTAATATAGCCGTTGTTTTGAGAGGCTTTGTCACTTTCGTGCTAGTGCATGTTGTATTCGCTTGCGGGTTTGTCGCGTTCGATTATTGGTTTGTCGTGTTCACCCTTCCAATTCTCTCGTTCAGCCGTATTTTCCCAAAAAAGAAAGAGCCGCTCAACCGGAGTGGCTCTTTCTTTTTGGGGTTATTGGGCGTAGTCACCTGTGTAGTTTACTAGGGAGCATTCGATTACGCCATTTATGTTACTGATAGTTTTCATGAAAGCTGTGTTATCGTCTCGTAAGTTTAGTTCAACGGTTAGTTCGGTGTAATTATTTCTTATTGATTTTGATTTCAGGTTTGTATCAAGTTTTCTTAGTAGAACCCTTAGATCCAATGTCGCTTCATCTGTATGTCGTATGATCAGTAGGTAAGCTTGATGTCTTGTTTTCTTTTTTGAAAGCCATGCTATGGTTACTCCTACTACTAAGGAACCAATCAATGCTAATGGATACATTTTAGCACCTGATGCAATCCCAGCTGCAATTGCCCAAAACATGTAAACGATATCAAGGGGATCTTTTACAGCCGTTCTAAATCGTACAATGCTGAGTGCCCCGACCATTCCTAGAGATAGGATTATATTCGTGCTGATAGTCATAATGATAAGTGTAGTGATCATGGTCATTAATACAAAGGACACATTGTAATTGTAGCTGTATACTACTCCGCGAAAATACTCTTTATACACCCAGTAGATGAACATGCCAATTGCAAAGGAACATGTTAATCCCAAAAGTATATCGATATAAGACACACTTCGAAATGCTTCTAGATGAAGTACACTCTTTTTTATTACATCTTGAAATCCTACTGTTTCATTCATTATCTTACCCCTCTATTAAAACTATTGTTTAAAATGTTTTATATTCACTTCTCTGCAGATTACGTATTTAGATATTGCGGAACGAACAAATTTTTCTGGTTGTACTAATTGCCGGATGTTATCAGGCAAAAATTCATCAAATTTAATTTCTAAAATGGTCTGTTCAGGTAGTAAAGGTTCTTCTAAAATTAAGTTCGGATCAAATAGATCTACCGTGTTTACTCCTGCAGCTAATCTCTTATCAAATGTAATCCGTACATTTCCTGGTTCATAAATGTACGCTTCTCGAACATAATCCACAATCACGGTTGGACGAAAAGCCCGATATTTTAGTCCAAGAAAAAAGTCTCTTAATAATGGACTATCCTTTTCAGATAAAACATCTGTATCTCCATTCAAAATAGCATGGTATTCTGCTCTTGTAATAGGAGCTGCTTCTTTGCAAATAAAATCGCCATACTTACTTTTTCTTTCTAAACTTATTTTCTTGTCTGTACCGTTATAAATTCGAATACGATATTTCTCTCTATTAAAGACTCCATTGTTTTTGTCATAAAGGGAATGATTATGAATACCATCAAAATACAAACTACGTATTCCATATCCATCTTCATTGATTGAATTTGTATCCAACGTCAATAGAGTGGATACTTTTTGTCGTAGTGCAAGGTAATCAAACACATTTACATAATATTTCATTTCATGTCTAAATCTTTTCGTATGAAAATTCATCTTACTCCACCTCGAATTCCCTAATTCCAAAGAACTCGTTTCCTTCTTCGTCAATATGCATATCAAACGATGTTTGTTCGTTTCCTTTACTGTCTGCCACAGTAACTTTCCAATAATACTTTCCATTTGGTGGCTTTTTCATCGTGAACTCATTTTCACGAATATCTTTTTTTACTTTCAATATATCTGTGAATAAAGGATCACGAGCCACAGTGACAGTATAAAAGAGATCATCCTTTTGGAGGTCGAACGAAATTTGCCAAGAGAATATTAGCTCTGTATCATTGTCGTCAACAATGTCCATATAAAATGGCTTTGGTTTTTCTATATCTTCGTAAAACCGTTGCTTAGCTCTTTCAGGAGTTTCCTTTAATTGCTGTAGTTCGCCTTCAAATGATGTATTCAATGCTGGTAAGTATTTTATATCGGGCTCTCTAAACAAAAATGGTTTGACTACATCCGCATAATTATTTACCTGATCTCCTACTGTTTCTGCATTGATCGATTGAGAAAGCTCTTCTACTTTGTCTATTAGTTGCTGCACATTTTTTTCACTACGGAAGTAACGATTGTGTAGAGTAATCCCCCAAAAGTTACTAATCCCTGCCTGATAGGGCTTTATTGAATTGTTTTTTCTTTGTAACTCCCAACCTCCGTCATAGTCCCAAGGTAGAATAAACCACTTTTCTGAGTTCAACGGAGAATACAGGTAAAAGTTGTTAGCATCTGTATCCATATTGTCCATTAATATATTCATCGCAGTCCAAGTTAAAAAATTTTCCATGTCGAAATGCTTCTCTATGACTTCTTCTATCGGTATCTGCATATTGTTCACGTCATCCAACATTTCAATTAATTTGTCGTGTTCCTCTCTTCCCTTTATTTCAAGAATCGTTTCAAACTTTTCTTTGTCGTAATTAGGGTCTGTTTGTGATTTTATTTGATCTGGATACCGTTGAAATTCAAAAAAGGTGACTTTGTATAAATATCCACTTGGATCTAACCAATGATTTTTTAAAAACATTTCGTTTGGTTGTTCTATTTGGGTGTACAATCCGTAATCTTCATAGGTTGTTTTATTTCCAGCAGTTAAGTCTTTCACATATAAATGAACAAATTGTGTACGAAGACTTGTCATATTAGGTATTTTCTCCATCAAATCAAAACTTAATTTGTTTCGAATTCGACTTGGATCAAGAATATGTTTGTTTAAATTTATCGTTCGTTGGTTTTGCCATAAGCCAGCACTATCATATAATTTAATTTTGTATGACTTCTGAGCAGCATAGCGTGCAGTGTTACCTCTTAGGCTTATTTTTGCATTCGCTTCCACTGCTCCATATCCAAACATTCCTTCTTTTGATCCAGTGCCATCTTCTGTGCCTTCTGAAAAAATGATTTCTAGTTTTTCTCCGCTATCGCTATTCCCATCCGTTAATCGATTTAATGCGTACCAATCCACTTTATCATTAGAAGTATCGGGTAAAATGGTCAAATACAGTGACTTTATTGAACCATCTTCATCTCTCTGATATAACTTTTTATCCTCCACTAATTTATCAACGCTAGAAGAATTTTCCACTACAATTATTTCCGGTTCTATTGGACCTGGAGCCTCCACATCTACTTTGTTTGAACAGCCAGACAAAATGATACTAGAAACAATGATTAAAGAAAGTGTGGTAATAGACTTGGAATAAGAGAATTTTGTCTTTTCCAGTTTTCTAACAGTACTTAATGGTTGGGAACAAAACGTATAATAATCAATATTAGAAAGTATATGCAACATTCGAGAGATTGTTATAAAAAGTATAACGAATGAAGCAATGAACATTCCTAGACCATTTATCTCTAGCTTCATCGTTATATAAGTTAACATTCCATTTAAACCAAAAAACAATGTACTAATCACTAACACACCTTTTCGGTCATCAAAATACATGAGCCCATGAAGCATGACAAACGTAATGATAAAGAAAAAATACCCTAGACATAATAGTATAAACAAATCCAATTGCTCCATCGAAAATCCGATTTTGGGTAAATAAATAATCCCTATCGCAATCGATAAAGCAGTAAATAGAAGCTGAACTTCAATTAAGAATCCGATACGATGTAACAATACAGCTTGCATTTTTTGCTTTGCAATATTCATACTTTTGTATGTACCACCGTCTATTACATTCTTATAATAAATTTGAAATCGTTCGTAAAAATCCGTTTCTACTATTACGACAAACATAACAAGGGAAGGTACAACAGAAATATACGCATAAAAAACTGGTAAATCATAAAAAGGCATCAGTCGGAATCTTTCCGATACTAATAAACTATCATCTGAGAAAAACCAAAAAACAAAGTTATGAACATACACGGTTGCGTAAACAAAAAAGCCGCTAAAAAAGACAGATGGATATTTTCGAAAGTAGTATACAAAAGAGAAGTAATTCCTCTTGTTATTTCGAGGAAATACCTGTTCAAAATGGTACATCGACATGGCCACAATAATTGCAAAACCTATATCCATTCCGATTAAAGCAATTGTTGTTAAGCTAATCGAAGTGAAATAAAACAAAAGATAGCTGACAACAATAGAAGCCACCACTCCAATGGTAAATCCATGGACAATCCTTTTATAATCTTTTAGTGCGGATAAATAAACACTTTGTATCCAAATAATTACAAGTTCTATAAAAAACAAATAAGCCGCGATTTTGTAGCCAAGATTTTCTTCCACACCATATAAGAAAACACCAGTAATAAGCCCTCCAATTGGCAGAATAATGATCAAAGCACCGTAAAATGAAGTAATAATTTGTTTATATTCTTTTTGATAAATCATGTCTGCGATGAATCTAGTTAAAACCATTGAAAGACCAGAAGTCAAAATGATAGAAAAGATAAAGCAGTACGTCATGGTTGATATGAATAATTCATTATCTAAAAATCGACTACCATTTGATAGCATCATATTTTGTTGCATAAACACTAAAATTATACATAAAACCATTGGACCAATCGTAGTCATGGAGGAATATGCATATGCTTTAATATTTTGAACAATGCCTTCTTGTCTATATAACTTTCGAAGTTCAAAACCTATACCTGCCAAGCTGTTTTAGCCTCCTACTGATTGATACAACTTCCGATAACTTGTGATAAATTCACTACGTTTATAATCATTTTTCACGCGATTATATCCGTTTTTGCCCATTCTTTCTCTTAACTTTTTGTCTTTACATAACTGAATGACGTACTTTGCTATTTCTTCATAATGCATGACCGGTGCAATAAACCCTGCATTTCCATAGTCATCATTCAGGCTACCATCGATCAATTCTTTGCATCCTCCAACATTTGTTGACACAAAAGGCTTTGAACTAGCCAATCCTTCTAAAATAGCTAATGGTTGGCCTTCACTAATGCTTGTTAACATCAAAATATCCATTTGTTCTAAATAATCTTTTACTTGGACCATCCCTGTAAAAGTAATATGTTGAACACCTAAACTTTCCACCATTTGCAGGCATTCTTTATAGTACGTATCATCTTCTTCAGATGGCCCCATAATGTACAACTTTACATTTGGCACTTCTTTTTCAACTAATGCAAAACTTTGAATCATTGTTTTAATGTCTTTAATTGGCACAACTCTAACAATCGCTCCTATACGGATGATGCCATCATTCGGTGCTTTCGGAAGATCACTGTAATTTAAAACATCTACTCCGTTCGGAATAATAATGATTTTTTCTTCTGCGCATCCTAGTTCCACTTCTATTTCTTTGTTCCGATTAAACAAAGTAATCACTTGATCGGAAGCATCATAAATGGAGTTCGATAAAGTGTAAAAATAGTTAATCCATAAATCTTTAAAATATCCTTTTACCCAATCTGCCTTAATAATTTCTTCTTCTCTTTCGCGAGAATAAATACCATGTTCCGTTAGAATGAGTGGCTTGTTGTGAAGGTGCTTAGCTAACGTTCCCACAACTCCCGCGTACCCTGTAGAAACGGAATGATATACATCTGCTTTTGGAACATCGTGACGAATGGTTAAAAACAGAGGTAATATCATGGAATTAACTGTCCAAAATAATTCCGTAAAAGGAACTTGACTATATTCATTTTTTCCTAAATACTCCACTAGATCGAAATAATCTTTACTAGATAAAAACTCTCCAACATTTTCGATTTTTTTACTTCTGATTAAATCAAATAATTCATTCCAATTTACATCACTACTTCCACTTACAAGAGAAACGAGATTATCTCGTTCTTTTGAAGAAAGATTATATCGCTTTCCCCATTTTTTTCCTTCAAACAAATATTCATCTAGAAACATTTCCTTCATCTCGATCAGGTTTGGAGGTAACTCATAACGGAATGTTCCTTTTTGTTTTGTCTCAGCTCCAATTGCATAGACAATGAATTCATGTTCTTGCATCTCTGTTATAAGACTGTGAATCCAGTTGGATACACCTCCTGTGACATAAGGATATGATCCTTCTGCGATCAAACAAATTTTCATTCTAAGCCCTCTCCAAATCTATTTTAAATTTAGAATCGCTCACTGTTACTAAGTAAATATTGTCATCGATTTTTGTCACAGTACAATTAAGTAGACGTCCAATTTTTCTTTCTGTACGTAAAATATAAGAAGTTTCCGATTTATAATTGGATATATTGCCTTCAATACTATTTTCCCCGCTATGCCAGCTTACTCTTGTCTGAAGGTTTGTAGCCATATCTAGGGCAGCCTCCGTAGCAGGCATGGCACGAACCCAAGGGTATGTCTTTTGCACCCGGGACATGTATTTATTGAATAGCTCATAGCTTTGCTCCCACCCCATATTATTGCTTCTATCAGTACTTATTACATCGTCTGGATGCACAAAATGAGAAAATACACCGATTCCTGTCATCGTGTTTGCTTCTGCCCATCGATCATACTCATTTTCAAAATAACCGGAAGTAATTCGAGGCATTTCAATAATCTTATCTTCTGCTACTTCAAATTCTTGAATATAGGCTATTCCATCTTCATCATCTCCATATAGAGATGAGATTACTGTTAAATCAGGCCAAACCTTTTTCATCGCTTCTCTTCCTTCTTGCGAAAGTACATTGGAAGGTGGTACATAAGAGGTAACAATGTATCCAGGAAATGCACTTTTCGTATAAGCAAGAAGTTCCTCTATCGACTCGGACATATCTTGTTCGCTTCTCCACTCTTTATACCCAAAATGATCAGAAATTTCTTTATCTAGAACGAAAGATTGGTGATTGTAGCCATGGAAACCTAATTCTCCGCCACTTTTAATAAGCTCACGACCATATGATATAAGATAATGACTATCTTTATCTTCTGTATTACTAAACGGAGGGGCTACTCGATTATTGTATGATTCAATAATTGCTCCAGTATATTTAATGTCATACTTTTTGGAAGCTTTCAGCATATTTGGCCACCATATTTCTTGATAAAAAGCTGATGTATTTCGCTTATACTCTTTGTAAATGATTGGATTCTTTCCTTTTTCAATAGGGGCTGGGAAATCGTCGATAAAAAATACTTTCAAGTTAAAAATAGGATAGATAAAATTTGGTTCCAACATACTTAAGGCTCCAGCAAAAAAGCCTCGATTTATCTTTTCTTGTAATATCGTTCCGTTAAAAGTCATAAATCCGCCTTTGCCGTATTCTTTTTTCCACAATAAAGGTATTTCATCTGCACTTTCGGCAAGTAACAATACCCTATCATCCAGTTCGACATTTAATGCAATATTGTGGATAAATTCATCGTTAATAAAAAGATCTTTTTCACCAATCAATACATTCTTAACTAAATGAATTCCTTTAGCATCAATCCAGTTGTCAAAAGAGGAAATACCAAATTTACGATATAAAATCTGATAATTACTATCTATGTCTAATACAGTCATAAAAAAAATATATCCACCTTTGAACACAAATTGTTCAATTTCCTCTACATTTCCAATATTCATTACATGTTCAGTGGCTAGAATGATTACACGACAACTTTCAAAATCGACCTTTTGCTCATTAACATTAATTTCTGTTGATCTTTTCTTCATATATTGAAGTGTTTTAACGGCATTTTCTTTCAAGTCATTGCTATATTCATCCGAAGCATTGTACAAAACGCAATAGTTGCTTTCACTCATCTCTAAATCATTCTCCTGTGAAATGCCTGCAAATATTTCGTCTCTTTGTTCGATTAAACTCTGATTTTGATGAGACTTCAATACGAACTGTGAACGTGAAAACTGCAGTAGTATCCCGAACAGTAATACAAACAGGAAAATAAAATAAATTCCTTTAGAGAAATTACCTTTTACTACTTTCATATTTGGTTCCTCCCGACCAATATCTAACAATAGTAAGTGCTCGATTGGAAAGTGTAATTGTCGATTTTTTTAATTCATCCAATATATTTTGTAATTTTATTGTGGATTTTGTTGTGTAATATAATTTCATTAAATAAATATAGGGATTTTCTGAATGAGGATATTGCTGTAGATATTCTAAGCAGGTATTTTCTGCATGGAGGTATTCTTTCATTTCTACTTCTGTTTTTATTTTTTCTTCAAAAGTTTCCTCATCACCATCATCAGTTCGAATGAGTTGATGTAAAACTTGAATATAAATATATTTATATTTTCTAAGTGTTTGATCATCCAAAAAACCGCTTCTCATATATTCTTTCAATACATGTGCGTACGCACGCGCCAAATGGTTATCTTTTTTATTTTGGTCGAATTTAACAGAAAGTTCTTGTAATGATATAGATAATTTTCTCTTTACTTCCATCACTGCAGTTACTGCATAGTGAGAAGTTTCTGTGTCTTCATTTAAAACAGCTTTTTTAATAACTTCCATGTATTGCATCGCATCTTCTTTTAAAACATCAATCATTACTTTTCTTCTTGTGGAGAAGTCACTCATTACTAAAGCATCTTCGATTGGAACAATATTTAGCTCTTTTTCTTTTTCTACTTTTTCCTGAATTGCTAATAGTTCTAAGGAAATGTCCTCGTCTTGTTTGTTTATATAAGCGCCAAATAATTCTCCTCTATTTTTAATGAACTTTTTTAACCATACAATAGGCAAAAACCATCCAATTATCGGTAAAAAGGAGACGATCGTCATTTTGAACAACCATTCTTTTAAATTCCTTTCCGAGATGAATAAAAGTATTATGGCAGATAAAATAATATACAGCATAAAAACGTATATCATTTTAAAACTCTCCTTCTAACAACTTATATTTAATTCCTCTATTCTCAAGTCTGGATAAAACAACTTTTCCGTTTTTTATGTTGGTATTGGATAAGAGCACTAAAATAGTGTTATTTTTGCTCTGCCCTATATAATCCGTTTCTCGGAGTAGTCTGGAAATCTCTTCAGAGTAATAGGCAAACGATTCAACAGCCATAATTACTTCTAAAAGTAAGAAAGGAGTATTATACTTTTCTTTTGTTTCCCGTTTACTAGTTAAAATTTCTTCAAACACACTATTTTTCAAAATATGTGTGTTTGGTATAAATCGATTGATTTCAGTTGCTTCAATATAGCTGAATGCTCTTGCCAAAGCTGATTCTACTAATTCCGCAGTTACTCTGAAAAGGTTTTCGTGATAAAGTGAAAAACTATCAAAATCAATGCCGTTTATCGAAATGATCGCTGTAATTTTATCGTCATAATAAATTGGAGCTGCCATCAGTGGCGCATTGGAAAGTAATTCTTTGTTAACAAATACTTTTCCGTTTTTTAATATATTTTGAACATACTCGACTTCATCTACTTTTATAGAATTGATACTTGATATTTCTGAATCGTTTGCGTGTACGATTAATCTTAAAGTTGAGTTGTTTTTATTTAAAACATATATCGAAACGTCTTTTACATCCATTATTGTTTGTATAACGCTTACTGAACTTGTAAACACTTTTTCAGGTTCCAGACTTTCTAATTCTTTAACGATAGAATGGATTTTCCCATAACTATCTCCGCTATTTAGCAAACGTAATTGCAACTCTTTTTTTACTTCTCTCACATCTTTATAAACTCCATTCAAAAAGTCATAACGACTTTCTAGCTCTTCTATTTTTGACTTTTGCTCTATTAACATATTATTTTTCCGTTGAATAGAATAACCTACTACCAATCCAATAAATAGAAGGAAGGCGATTTGGAAAAAGAAAAAGGTATCATATAGTAAGGAGACAATTTCTCTACCCTCCAATAGCTTTTCAAAAACAATTAACCCAACAGATAATCCTACCGCTATAATCGATTGTCTGTTTCCGTATAAAATTCCTATAACAACAATGTAAAAAATTCCAAGATCAATTGAATTTAAAATACTTACTTGATTCGTTAATGTAAGCCAAGTGATAAATGAAAATGCAAGTAAGTTTTCAATATAAGGTTGGATTTTTCTATAGATTGCAGACGTCTTCTTTGATCTAATCGTTTTAGTACTTTCTTTTACTGTTTGCTTCTCCATCGCCCATTTATACGTATTTTCTAAGCCTGTTTCCATATCGTATTTTGGACCCCAATCTAATTCGTCCTTCACCTTTTGATTATTTAATACCGATTTGTCAATATCACCATCTCTAGCTGGAAGGGTCTTTATTTGGAATTCCCCATGCAAATTTTTCAACATTTCTAGTAAATTATTAATACTGTGTTCTTGATTTGTAGATAAATTAAATATTCCCTCCACGGTAGAGTTAGAAGCTCTAAAAATAGCATACGCAACATCTTCTACGTAGATAAAATCTCGTGTTTGCTCCCCATCACCATAGAGTTCTATTGGTTTGTTGTCGATAATTCTATTTAGAAAGATGGATATTACCCCACCTTCTCCTTCATTACTTTGCCTAGGTCCATATACATTTGAAAAACGGAAACAAACACTCTCAAAATTGTGTATTTCCTTCCACTTTCGACAGTATTCTTCCCCCATCCATTTACTTATTCCATACGGGGAGATAGGTTTGCATCCTTCTTCCTCCTTCAATGGAAGACGATCATTTAGACCATAAACTGCTGCGGAGGAAGCAAAAATAAATTTTTTCACCTGATATTTATGAGAAAGCGTTAGGATATTAACAAGACCAACAACATTTGTTTCTAGATCTTCTCTAGGGTTTAAGATTGATTTTGCAACACTTACCTGTGCGGCTAAATGAACAACTACATCAAAACGATAAGATTTGAAGATTTCTTCGCACTTTGGATCATCCACTGATAGCTCGTAATTTTTATGTTTAAATGAAATATTTTCTTTTTTCCCTGAAGAAAAGTCATCGATAATAAAAACTTCATATCCTTCTTTGTAAAACTTATCCGCTACATGCGAACCAATAAAACCGTACCCTCCCGTAATTAATACCCTCATCCCATTACCTTCCTATCCACTCTATTCACTTTTATCGAACAAATTCTTAATTTTGGTTTTAATCTTTTCGACTAGAGAAGGTTTCTTGGTAAATGAATAAATGCGATTGTTAATAAAAATATTGCTTCTTTCTTTTAAATCATTTCGTTGAATATAGTCATTTTTGGTTTTACTGTAAATTTCGTTATTAATAAATTGATTTTCTGACGTATTTGATTGAAGCGTTATTTCTCCGTAACCTTCCTTTTTTTGATCGTTAAAGTAGAGAATATTATTTGTTAATAGATTTTTATAAGCACCGCCATTGTAAACACTTGCTCCTCCGATAATTATGCCCGCACCATTATTGTTGAAGATAATATTATTCTTTGCAGTGATATAGCTTGTTTGTTTTCCATTGTTTTCGCTTGCAAGCTCAATCCCAAAATCATTGTTATAAATTAAATTCTTTTCAATTACTATTTCCGTTGAACCATCTGCATATATTCCTGCTGCTGCATGGCTGCCTTCATAAGCTGGATTTTTTCCCGAGCTGTTATTGTAAACTTCATTATTTGATATTGTTCCATTTCTAACTTGATCTAGACAATTAGATTCACATGCACCGTAAAAGCCTGCTACGTCAATTCCAATATTATTGTTATGGTGTATTTTGTTTTGTGAAATAGTAAATCCATCAATATTACCATTAAGTGTAAGTGCTTCACTGTTACCTAGTGTTAAATGGTGGATATTATTATTTTCAATCGTAATATCACTCATTTTTTGTGAAGAATTACCATAGAAAAGAATTCCATGTGCATTTCCTTTTTTATTTCCATTTTTTATATGATGTACATCGTTATTTAATAAGTGTATATTGCTCCCTCCATCACGGACTAGTATTCCTGCAGGATATTCATCGGAATGGTTTGTTCCTAGATTTCTTAATTCAAATCCATCAATCTTAATATAACTAGCATTTTCTAGATAAAATAAAGCAAGTTCACCACTTGTTAATGCCAATTTTTTACCATCTATAATTGGAAATTCCCCCGGAAATGCTTTGAATGAAATATATCCTTCGTCTTTGGAGCCAGAATTTGTGATGTGAACAAACTCTGAATAAATGCCGTCCCGAACATATACTGATTCTCCTGGCATCAGTGTATCGGCTGCCTTTTGAATTGTTTTCCATGGATTCTCTAAAGATCCATCATTTAAATCATTGCCATTTTCGGATACGTAATAAATGCTTTTTTCCATATTCGCTGCATTCGTTTGCAATGACAATAATAAAAATGCAAATATGGAAATTGACACTAATTTTATCTTATGCCAATTGGATGAAAAGTTTCCTTTTGCATTCAATTAGGATTACCCCTTTCATATGTTGGCTCATAAATTACTTGTGTATCGCAGGCGTCTAGATGGTTCTTAGATGGAAAAGATATTTTTTCTTATTTAAACCCAAAAAACGAATGTAAAATTCAGCGGCTGAATTTTACATTCGTTTATCTTACTATTCATCTATTATTTTTATTACCTCAAGATGAAATATGCTTTTTTCTTTTTTTCCACATATCTTCCGCAGCTCCTGATCCGAGCATAACACCTATTACGATAAGAAATAGGCCGATGAAGTGGCGTCCTGTTAGTATCTCTCCAAGGAAAATGGCGGAGAGAATGAGCGAGAATAACGGGTTTAAGTTCATGAATATCGCTGATTTTGTTGCGCCTGCTTTGCCGACTGCGTAGTTGTACATCATGTGGCCAACCGCTGTACAGATGATTGCTGATGTTAGAAATAGTACCCAAAACATTGAATTTGTTTCTGCAAACATGAAGATTCCGCCTGGTTCTTGTATAAAGCTGATGATGATGAGTGAGACTGCACCGATTAACAACATATAAGCGGTAAGCAGCCTTGGATCGAGCGTAGTTGCCGCTTTGCTCACGACCATATAGCTGAGTACTTGTGCTAAAATAGCGAGAAATACGTAAAAGTCTCCAATATTTGCTCCATTGGATGTGCCACCTCCGACTAGAATGGAGACGCTAACTCCCGCTAGTCCAAATACTAGACCAAGCCATTGAATTTTCGTAGGAAAATATTTCAATATAATAGCTGCGGAAATGGCCGTTAGCATTGGTCCAGTTCCTAAAATGAGTCCCCCATGGGTTCCACTCGTGATCGATAAGCCGATATTAAGGAAATAGTGGTGCAAGACGACATTTGTTAAAGACCCTAATAATATATATTTCCATTCTTGCTTCGTCGGTTTACGGAGGAGTTTCATTTTCCATAAAATGATAAACACTACTACACTAGCACATAGTATTCGAAAAGCGGTTAGTGTGACGGGTGGTACTACTGTTATTAAATATTTTAATATGGGAAGGTTTGCTCCCCAAACGAACATGACGAACACGAGCATGGCATAAATTTTCCATTCTTTCACTTGAGGGCCTCCTTGTTAGAATTGATATAGACAAGCTTACTAAAATGAGTAGCGAGTCCATCTTTTGCGTTTATATTATTACATTAGTATAGCGAAGTTATTTACAGTTGTTAATAGCTATTTTTCGGGAGTGGCAGGATCGGTTGATTGTGTGAGGAGATCCATTCGGTGGGAAAAAAATCTAGCCGTTACGAGTGGCAACGGCTAGATTTATTATTTGTATGTTAGATATTTCAAGTAATCTTTCCATCCAATTGCTTTGATGCTTTTCCAGGATGGGAGGTCACGTGGAAATGGTAGGAAAGCCGATGCTTCGTCAATTTTGGGGTCTGCGTTTAGTACGATGCTTTCGCTTTGCACGCCTTCTGATAGAATGGCGTATTGTTTTAAGTCAAACGGTACGTTGACTTTTATCCGGATGATTTTCCCATCGTGTGAAAGTGTGTACACTTCGGCTGCTTCTTCTGATCGATTCAGAAGCCAGTCTGCTTTTACGCGAATGGCGTTTTCGACTTCGTCTGTGATGATGACGGAGTTGATGTTGGCAGCGAATGGCAATGTATCTAGTTGTTCATCTAGTTGGATTTGCACTTCGTATACCGGTTCTTTCGTTTCATTGCCAAATTGTTCGTATGCTTTTAGCCATTTATTGTCGTTTGCTGGCACTTGCGTTTTAGTCAATACGGTCCCTTCTACTACGCCTTCTCGATGGGTAGAGTAGTTATTCACACGTTGACCTTCATTTATTCGGTGCCACTCTGCCTCTTTTGCGTATGTGATGACAGATTTTTCATTTGCGTAAATGGTAATAAAATACGTACCGTTTCGTTCTTCGATTGCAGCGATGTTCCCGTCTATTGGGCTTAGTAGCGCTGTTTCGCCAGAATTTTGACTTAACTGAGCGCTAACAATTTGTAACTTGCGTTCTATTTCGGCAATTTTTTGTTCTGTCTGTGCAATTGCTTGGGCGAAATTCCCTTCTGGAGAAATATTCACGTCAACTTGAAGATTTACACGAGTTTCCTCATCACCTGATGATTGGTTACTTGTCGAATTGGAACCAGCTCCGTAGCGCTCCGACTCGAGATTTTCGATGATGTCATAAAGTCGTGATTGTTCTTCCATGTACGCCTCTTGCTCGGATTCCCAGTTTGCTCGCTGTGTATCGGCAGACTCTGTGTTTAATAATGCAAGCTCCGTTCCTTCTTGTACGACATCTCCTTCTAACACAACGATATCGCTAGTAGCATCGACATCTATTGTAACGATCACTTCATTCGCCGGCACGACGACCGATTCTTTTTCCAGTTCTTTCGCATATGTACTTTCATGGACGCGGTCATATTCATGGACGTAATAAGTTCTCGCTATTTCGCTGTTATTGGAAAATAAAAGAATGGCATTTACTGCAATGAATGTAGACACCACAATCGCAATACAGATTGTTATCATTTTATTCATGCAGCTTGCCCCCCTTCGAACCAAGCTTCTAGTGGAAGTACTTGGATTCCTGCTATGAATAAAGCCAGAATGAGCTGGATCACTAGTAAAATAATAAATAGGTTGCGAGCAGACATTTCGGTAAATGCCCGTAAAAAATGAAACTGGATCGCAATTATTAGTCCGGTAACTAGCGTTAATTCATTAAAAAAATAAGTAAAGAATTCATTGTCTAAAAAAGTTGCTGCAAGCGGACCGAATGATAAAATCGAAAAGTCCGTTGTAAAACCAACGATTGCATATAAGAAAAATGTAAATGCTTTTTCCATTAAAAGTAGCGCTACGACGAATAACTGTATTACCGCCACTTTGGACAGTTCAATATTCATTATCTTATGTAAAAGAAAGGCGATTCCGAAGAAATGAAACGCCATATAAAGGAAAGACCAAATAATCGCTCCTATTAAAGAAGTCGCCCTTGCGATGACGAACGTATCTTCAAAGCCACCTACAAATAATGTGGTGAGACCTTCTGTGTTCATGCCCCATAGATCGCGAAGCGCAAACAATAGCACTCCTAGTAATGCGACTAGACAGACACGCTTTTCAAAGCCGCGCATCCTTGTATCTTTTAGTGACCCAATTAACTCATTTCGGTTAAAAAGGTATTTCCAAAATCGAAAATCAAAAAACATTCTATTGTTCCCCCTCTTATGGCTGAACAGTTACTTCCACATAGGCACCGTTTTTCATCATTTCTCCAGTTTTCGCTTGGAATGTTGGATGAATGAGTAGTAAGTAGGCTGCTCCTTTTTCAAGTGGTGCTGTTGGTGTTAAGACGAACTGATTATGCGATTTTTGTTCTATGTTGACTTGCACGTTGCTCGCAGTTCCCAGTTTGACTAATTCCATTTTTTGCTGTTTGTTTGGTACTATGGCATTTGAAAATGTAACGGTAAATTCTTTCGTTGTTGGCACATTTTGAAGTGCCGGCATTTTTTTGTATGTTTTATTTGCTTCAAGAATGGTGTCAAGATGGGCTTTTTGTAGTTCTTGCCCAACTGCTGTCGTAATTTGTGGTTGGATGCCGGTTTTATGGATGATCGTTCCTTTTGGTCCTGTGAAGTTTGCGATCGTCAGTTTTAAGTAGGAACCATCAGACAAATTGTAAAATGTTTGCATCGAGCCTTTGCCATACGTTTTTTGGCCATAAAGTGTTGCTGACTTTTGGTCAAGTAGTGCGCCGGCAACCATTTCAGAAGCACTTGCGCTGTATCCATTTACAAGTACTTTTGTGTTTGTTGGAAATAGAGATGATTGCTGCACAGACTTCACTAGTCCCTCTTGGTCTCTCATGTGAAGCGCATATGCATAAGGACTTTTTGGAAATAAACCTACCATTTCCTCTGCCGTATGTACAAAGCCGCCTCCATTATTTCGTAGATCTACGATAAATGAAGTTGCTCCTTGCTTTTGGAGAGTCTCTTTTGCTTTCTGCACAAGTGTTGCCCCATCATCTGAAAATGAATTGAGGCCGATGTATCCAACGTTTCCATATAGAAGTTGCTTCGTTACAGCCGGAACAGTGAACTTATTGCGTGTTATCTTGTACGTTTTTGTTAGATTAGTAGTTTTTAACACTTCTAATTGTACCGTCGTTCCTTCTTGACCAGTGATGAGCGAGGATACCTGTTGAACCGACATACCTTTAGTCTTGGAACCATCAACTGATAAAATAATATCGCCAGGCTCTAACCCAGTAAGCGCTGCGGCTGCTCCTTCAAAAGTGCTCACTATTTGAATTCCTTTTTCATGTTCTTCAATTATGACTCCAATACCAGTCGTCGTATTGTTGATAGAGCCAGTGAACGCCTCAAATTCTTCTTTTGTAAAATAAGAAGAATACGGATCCAATTGTCCTATAATGGCATCAATCGAAGACATAGTTTGTAAATTGGAAGGAAGCTCACCCATATAATTTTCACTAACTATTTGTTTCACTTCATCTAACGGCGATGCTGCCGCTTTAAGAGGCATTCCTAACCAGCCAATCACCATTAGCGCTGTTACTAATGCAGTAATCCTCCTCATTCCAATTCCCCTTTCAATCCTATATAAACCTATATTACCTGAAAAACCCTCCATCTGCAGTAATTTCTCCCCACCCTACCAAAATATTGCGCTATTAGGTTTGAATAATTTGTTTGGTTTTAGGGGTAGTTGGTTGTAACTTTTTATTAATTTTCCTTCTTATTCATTAAATCGAGATATTTCCCGGGAAATTTACAGCAAAGGAGTCGAAGAATATGAAAATCGACAAATTTAAAATCATAAAAACACCTATCGTTTTTTTTCGTTAGGTGTTTTTATGTGTTCGTATTATTCAATTGGGAAACCTCCGTTAAATTCTTTGTACTGTTGTAGTTTGCTGAATAAGTTCTCGTCTTTATTAAGCAATGCATAGTCAATCATGCGTTCATAGTTTTTTTGTTCTAATTCTTGTATCACTTCGGCGGCGTTTTCCAAAGATGAAGAGCTCAAATTCATATGCACGTTCTTTTCAATAATCACTTGTAAATGCATATGAATATCTGAAACGAGTAAAAGTTGATAAAGCGGTAGTCGGATAAATCGATTTTCTTTTTGGAATACAAATATTTCTGATAGATTTTCCACTTGTAGCGTTTCAGCATGTACAATGATTTCTTTCCCTTCTACCGGTATGAAGTGAAACAATTCGTCATCTTTTCGAATTGAGAAGTATTGGTATGCGAAAACTAATTTTATCCGATTGCCTTCTCTCTTCGTGTAAAATGGCTTCATTAATTGTACGAGTAACATGTCATCCTCTCCTTATATCGGAATTTTCCGATTATTATTAGTTTATCATATTTTTCATTTTTCGTGTAGTGCATCTTAATGCTTATTCCAGGCTTCCCGCGGCTTACACTCGCTTTTTCTCGGGCAAAGAAAAAAGCAAATGCACATCACATTTGCTTTTTGAGTTTATCATTTTACTAAAATGGCAGTTGGTTCATTTCTTCCTTTCGAATTAGAGAAAAAACCAACCTTTCTTGGACCACATCTGACTGCAAATGTTTGGAGTACTTGTGGTAAAACTTCCGATTCTGTTAGTTCTCCTTTGCTTTCTAAATAGAACGAAAACGTTTCTGTTTCGAAATCTAACTCCAAATCATAAACTGTGAAATCTTCCGCTACAATTTGCTTTATACTTGTTTCTGCTTTTTCGGGATTGCTAATCAAATACTTTAAATTGCTTGTTTTCGCACCAACTAATTTTATTTCTTCTTGTTCCATCGTCGGTTGGTGATTTTGAATACCTAATAAATCAGGTATATGCAACTGTATTTTCTTTATTTTTTACACTTCCTTTCTATCAACTTTATCCCTAATTTTCACATCATTGTAGTAGTATACTAATACCTATATACTATAAAATCTAATGTGATGTATAAAAATCTCCATTTTAGCGATTTTTACTATCTTTCTCTCTTATTTCGATATTCTTGTTTCATTGTATAGGAGGGAATTGTATGGCCTTTTATGAGCGCATTCGCGAGTATCGGGAACAACTGGAAATTACACAAATCGAAGCCTCTAGAAGACTAGGCATTGACCATTCTGTCTTGTCGAAATATGAGCGGGGCGATCTTTCCATACCCATTGAGTTATTACATAAATTTATGGTCGAGTACGGTATACCGGAAAAAGAATTTTTGGAAATGCTGATTGGTACAAGATCAAAAAGGAATAATCCTGGACTTGAAGCTAGGGAAAGTAGAGAACGATATCTTGAGTCCTTTCAAGAAGAATACGTTTCACAGCTGATTCCTCTAAAAGAATTTAGAGAATTAGTAATCGATGTAATAACTGTTTCTCCTGATGAAAAAGAACGTAGACGTCTGCTTCAGCATAAACGGAAAAATCATTAATGCTATGCTTTTACTTGTACTGCCGTGAATGAATTTCACAGTGTTAGAACGAGTAAAAGCTTTTTCTTTTAAAAAATAGACGGTGCGGCTTTAATTCTTCTTCGATTGAACGTATAATGGAAGGAAAGCCTTTTTTCTTAGGAGAGATTCCCTTGACTCTGACTTCTTATCAAAAACTTACCGCGCATTATAAAAAGTATATTGACCAATCGATGGCTACGATTGAAAAGAAACTACATCCCGCTATTTTAGAGGATGAAGAACTTGTTCGACGTGCCGCTTTTTTTGTGCGTAATGGGGCAGTTTCTATTGCAAATTATTTACCGCAGGAACACAAAATCGATTTCACGATTCGTGACGTGAGCAATATTGAAGTATCTTATCACCTTTTACAAGATCATTTTTCCTGCCCTTGTCCGATGCAAAAACCTTGTCGACATATTGTCGCAGCTGTTTTTTATTTGTATCAACAAAATGATTCTTTGTCGACGTGGATTTCACAATGGCGTTCCAATGATGATTTGACACAATTAACGTTATTTAAAGATGAACGTAGTCCCAGAAGCTGGGAGCTGATTGTAGAAAACTTTTTCCGAAAGTTTATTTCCCAATACCCACCTACTAGCTTTTACTTGTTAGAGTTTGCCGTGCATGATCTGAAAGCGCAAATTCGAAAGTCTCGACCTTTTGAAAGGGAATGGCAGCCAATCTATGATGTATATGTGAACCTCTCTATATTAGTTAGAGTTTGGCCGTATTTAGAGCCATTTGCGGATTCTAATATGCGCAATCGTGTTTTTCATTTCCTACATGAGTATGTAGATGAACTCGATGAATATTTGGCACAACTTGCTTCCAAACCGAGAATGTTCGCGGCGGATCCCTTTTACGACGATATGATGAAACGTGTTCGCTCTTTTTATTTTGAAACGGAATCCCTTTTTCGTTTTCGAAAGCACGTGTATTTAGCTTGTTGGGACGCCCTTGTGACAGACAAAGCGACTCGCATTGATGAAGTAAAATATTTAGAGCAGTTAGATAAAACAGATGAAGATATCCCTTTAAATATTGTGTTACCTTATTTTTATCTTACGTTATCGATGACCGATGAGTTGCTTGCAGCAGCCGAGAAGATGGAAACAGAGCAACTACTTGAATGGCTAGAAGTGTGCGAAAAAGCGCTTCAAATGACTAACAAAGATATGGTGAATAACCTTGCAAGAAAGTTATTACCGCATATTTCTTACTATTTAAATGAAGCGATTACCAATCCATCACGTGTCATGCTCATTCGCAGGTTAGAATTATTATTCTCTACGATTCAGCTTGAACCAGAAGAACTGGAAAAGCTATATCAATCATTTGGGCTGTATGGGATACAGTCTTATTCGACTTTGTTGTTAAAAGAGAAGCGTTATCGTGATTGGATGGCGTTACATCAGTCTGCAAATTCATCGCTTGAATACGCAGAGGCTTGTGGACTACCTATTGTCAAAGAAGAAGCTCCAGAAGTATTACTTCCGCTTTATCATCATTATGCAATGCGATTTATCCAAGAAAAAAATCGGTATAGCTATAAACAGGCGGTCCGAATATGGAAAAAGATGAAACAAGTTGCAAAGAAATCGAATGACACGGATTACTGGAATGCATATGTAGATAACGTTCGTGAAAAATACAAAAGACTTCGTGCATTACAACAAGAAATAGAGAAAGGAAACCTGCCTTTATGACCCAGCCTTTATCTATTACAAAAGACTTTTCACTTAACATTCATGCCACTGAAAATGGGTATTTTCATTTAACAACAGCAAGCGCTCCAGCCGAACAATGGGTACCTTCTTTATATATAGACCATCGGGAAAGTTTTTTTGGACTTACCGCGCAATTTGAAGACAATGCACTTATTGCTTCGCCTGTTGAATTAGTTGAACTATTTTCTGGGAAAATACATCCTTTCGTCACTTTTTCCGGTGTAAATGAAGATTCTAACAATTGGTTGCAAACATTTAAAGAAGCAGCAAATGTTTGGGCAAGTCCTGACTTATGGGACCAGCTACAACTTAAAGACAATATATTTGAAGTAAAAGCGCCAATTGACGATCAAGCGAAAGCACTTATTTCGAATGCGGTGACGCAAAAACTTTATCAAGCAGGTCTTGCAATGGAGGATATACCTGCCCTTATCCCGTTTTTCCAGCAAGGCGGATGGCCAATTAAATCGCAAACTACACACCCGAATGTGCTTGTTGCATTACGATTATCAGAACCAGAAGCACTTGATGACACGTGGCTACTTGAGACAGTCGTTCGCGGGAAGAAAAGCAGTGTTTACTGGACACCAGCATATCGTAAAAAGTCACTACCGATCAAAGATGCGTTACCTGATAAATGGGGCGAATTTAGCAATTTTATAGAAGAAATGCAAACGAAAATGTTTTCGCTCATTTCTTCCATTGATCAACGAAATCCGGAAGCATTCTTCTCTTCGACATTATCAGATGAAGAAGTTCGCGTATTCCTCCGAGATGACTTAGTAAAATTACAAGCGCTCGGATTTGAAATTGTCCTTCCTACATGGCTTAAAGCAGTAAAAGAAACGAAAATGCGCGTCAAAACAATTGCGAAAACGGCTAATACGTATAAAACTACTGCCGGTCTAAATGAAATTTTGCAATTTAACTGGAGTTTCTCTTTAAACGGTCAAGAAATAACATCAGAAGATTTTCAGCAACTTGTAAACGAAAACCGTTCGTATATTCAAGCAGGAAATGAATGGTTTCGCATAGATGCCGCTTGGATGCATGAAATCCGCGAGCTAATGAAGAAATCAGAAGACGAAAATTGGACCGTAAAAGAGCTATTATTCCGTGAGATACCGGAAGAAATGGCGTTAATGCTAGATGATGACGAAGAGTCTAATGAGGATCCATTATTCCAGTTTGAAATGCAAAAATCCCTTCAAACGCTAATGGAACAGCTTTCAGAGAAAAAAGGATTTCCTGCAGTCGACGTTTCCGATAACTTATTGACAACGCTTCGTCCTTATCAGCAACTTGGTTTAGAGTGGCTTGTATTCATGCGAAACGAACAATTTGGTGCTTGTTTAGCAGATGATATGGGACTTGGAAAAACGGTACAATTAATTTCTTACTTATTGCATGTACATGAAAATGAAAAGCGAGAAACACCTTCCTTGATCATTTGTCCAACTTCCGTTTTAGGTAACTGGCAAAAAGAGTTGGCAAAGTTTGCGCCTTCTTTAAAAGTTCAAACGCATTATGGTTCTGCTCGTACGAAAGAAATAGATTTATCCGCAGATGTCGTTATTACAACATTCGGGACTGCGATGCAAGATGTGGAGTCACTTGAAGAAATTGTTTGGTCTAGCATTACCCTTGATGAGGCACAAAATATTAAAAACATGCATACGAAGCAGTCTCGCGCTATTCGAAAACTGACTGGTGCACATCATATTGCATTAACAGGTACACCGGTCGAAAACAGACTATCCGAGCTTTGGTCCATTTTCGATTTTATCCATAAAGGATATTTAGGTTCGTTCCGTAAGTTTCAGGAAAACTATATTGTACCGATTGAACGAGATAATTCCGATGCAACGAAACATAAGTTACGGATCAAAATTCAGCCGTTCTTATTAAGAAGAACAAAACAAGATCCAGAACTTCTGCTGAACTTACCCGAAAAACTAGAACAACGCGAATATTGTGCGTTAACTACTGAGCAAGCAGCTTTGTATGAATCGCTTATCCAAGAAACGGTGAGTAAGCTTGACACGCTCACTGGTTTCGAGAAAAAAGGACTCATTTTAAAAATGCTAAGTAAGTTAAAACAACTTTGTAATCATCCTGCACTGTATTTAAAAGAGCCGTTTGATGATGCGGAAGACATGCTCGAACGTTCTGAAAAGCTGGCACAAATCGTGACGCTTGCGGGAGAAATTGCAGCGAGAGGCGAACAATGTCTCATTTTCACTCAATATATTGGCATGGGACATTTATTGCAGCATTGCTTAACTGAATTATATGATGTGGATGCGCCATTTTTAACCGGAAGTATGCCGAAAAATCAGCGTGACCATTTAGTAGAGGCTTTCCAGGCGAAAGAATTTCCTGTTTTCTTACTATCATTAAAAGCTGGTGGAACTGGTTTAAATTTAACGGCTGCTAGCCATGTACTACATGCTGACCGGTGGTGGAATCCCGCTGTCGAAAATCAGGCAACCGACCGTGCCTATCGTATTGGTCAGACGAATTTCGTGCATGTGCATAAATTCATTACGATTGGGACGATTGAAGAAAAGATCGATAAATTACTAGTTGAAAAACAGGCACTATCTGAAGAACTGATCCATTCGAGCCAGTGGATTACAGAAATGTCTGACGCAGATTTAAAAGATTTGTTAACATTGTCGATTTGATTGTTTTCCTAATTAGTTTTTAAAAACCTGACCGTGCTTCTTTCGGTCAGGTTTTCCTCTCTGATTGTTCAAGCAAAGTTTTGCGGTCTTCGCTTTTTACACTGGAAGTTGATTGGATGGTGTAGACGGAAATTCAAAATCGGTTTCATCATTCTTTGGTTGTTCGTGTCCATTTGCCGGTGTGTTAAGTTGTTCTTCTTCGTCTCGTTTTTTAGTCACTAAAAATCGGATGTCCTCCACAACTACTTCTGTTACAAATACTCTTGTACCATCGCCTTTTTCATATGATCTCGTATTTAGCCTACCTGATATCCCAACAAGTGAGCCTTTCCCACAATACTTGACCGTTGTTTCTGCGAGCTTTCCCCAAATCGTGCATAGCACAAAGTCCGCATCATCGTTTTTATATCCTTTATTTACAGCAAGAACAAAACTTGTTTGTAACCTTCCTTCCGATAAATACTTGAGCTGTGGGGCTTTTGTCATTCGTCCGATTATCGAAACTGTGTTCACCTTGTCACCTCCTTTTGTCTCATTGGCAATATCATACTGGCACATAAAATTGTTAGCAAAAGCCAACAATTTTATTTTCATGCGGTTTTATTTGTCAAAATGGCATTTCATATTTTTTCATTCACTCTAATCCCAATCAACCGCTGTATGACGAAAAATCGAAAATGGAATTTTAGCATTTTCACAATTATTTTTTTAAGGATAGATTGCTATGCTATAATGGGTAGTAATTAGTCCTGAAAAAGGTGGATTGTACATGAAAACATTCAAAATGATTTCCGTTGATCTTATTCGTGATAGTAATGAAATGCCGATTACATTGGAGGATGGCATTGTCATCAACCAAGAGAATACAAGTCGGTCATGGATTTTAGAATTATTTATCGATCAGAAATATGAAGCTTTTTTTAACGAATTGAAAACTTCTGGTGAATTGTTTAATGCAAAAGTTGTTATTTCTTATCCAGAAAATGAACCTGCGCATTTTGAAGTTGTCACTTATTCGGTGAAGCAAATCGGGGATTATTTATCGGTGTTATTGCGTGGTACGTTGAAACGTGCGAGAAGAAAATATGCGGAGTCGCTGCTTGCTGATTTAATCGAGGAAGGATTGACTGGCGAGGCGCTTTTATCTAAATTTGAACATGATATGAAAACGAGACCTTCTTTGAAAAGGGATCAATAAGTACAAAAGACACCTTGTTACTAGCTACCTGTAAAGGATAGTATCTTCGAGTTTGTCGTGTTGAGCGGTCTTTTTGTCGCGCTTGGGGTAGTCTTTGTCGTGTTCGAAGTGGATTTTGTCTCGTTCAACCACATACTGTAAGATATATAACTGATTAGGCTGGCAATCATTTTCTTTGATTTTCGCTGCTGGCGGCCTATAAAGTTTCCTAAAACAGAACAAAAGCCGACTCCAAGTTATACCACTTGGAGTCAGCTTTTTTGGTTTTATTTTTTGATGTCTTCTTTAATAATGACTTCTTCGTTTGTCGTATTTGGCTGTCGAATTGTTTCGTTGTTTGGTGTTACTAAACCATTGTTGGTATTTGGTACGATCTCTTCATTTACATTTGGACGTACATTATTTACACCGTTATTGACTCCGTTATTTACTCCATTATGGACTCCATTTGGCCCGACGTTATTGTTGTTAGGCGAAGGCGTATTTACACCTGGATTTGGGACTACTCTGTTCACATTATCTCGAACCTCTTCCATTGGAGTTTCGTTATTATTCGGAACAGTTTTGTGCATATTACATCCTACCAACAAAACAGAACACATAGCAACTACTGGCACGGCTTTTTTGAGCATTAAAAAATTCCTCCTCTCTGGATTATCTTCATCACATCTTTGTGACTTACGATATGTTGTCCAAGAAAAGAAGGAACTATCCCATGGCAATCTTGCCTGTTTTTGCATGTAAACGGACTGTATTTTTAAGCGAATAAAGGAATACTATGATTAAGCGTTTTCCACTACTGGCCCTAATGCAAATAGGATGTCTGCTTCACAAACAAGCTCACCATCTACCGTTGCGATGCCATGTCCTTTACCCATTGCACCACGTAGTCTTGTCAGTTCTACTTCTAGTTTTAATTGATCGCCTGGTTTTACTTGTCGTTTAAAGCGGCAATTATCAATGCCTGTGAAGAAAGCAAGCCTTCCTTTGTTTTCAGGAATTTGTAACACTGCTACTGCTCCAACTTGCGCAAGTGCTTCTACGATTAATACACCTGGCATGACTGGATATCCAGGGAAATGACCATTAAAAAATTGCTCGTTGATCGTTACATTTTTTAACCCTACTGCTCGTTTTCCTTCTTCTAATTCCAGTATACGGTCAATCATTAAAAATGGATAACGATGAGGTAAAAGTGCCTGTACTTGCTCGGTTGTTAACATAGAATCATCCTCCTATTTTCCATCTTTTATATCTAAAATATGCTGGTATGTTTCCCATTTAAGTGCATCTGTTGTTGTTCCATCACCTAAAACGCTATACCCTACAATTAGTCCCGCTGCGGCTGCTCCAGTAAAAAGAACGATACATAATAGTATACGCAGCCAAATGGGGAACATACGAATTTGTACCCAATATGTTTTTTTAGATGCCGTCGTTTGCTCTTGTTCTCTTTCTAATCGTCGCTGTCGTCTGCCAGAGATTTTTACTTCTTCTGTCATAAACCTAACTCCTTATGGAAATGATTATCTTATTCCATTGATGAGACCCATCATTTGGTCTGCTATTGTTATGGAACGCGCATTGAATTGATAGGATCGTTGTGCCGTCATTAAATCGGTCATTTCCTTTGATATATCCACATTTGACATTTCAAGTACTTGGTTTGCTAATGCAATATCGCCTCGAGCTGCTCCTTGGAGATTCGTCATGACGTCTCCTGCATTGACGCCTAGTTCAGCTAAATTTGTAGGCATCCTAATATATGTCGAAGAAATTTGTTCCATTAACTGCGGTTTTTGTAACACAGATACTGCTAGTTCACGCTGAACTGTTGCTCCATCTGGGTATGTTGCAGTAAGGATACCTGTTTCATTGACCGAGAATCGTGAAACATTTGCTGGTATCGTAATTGCTTGTCCCGCACTATCTGCTACTGGATATCCATCGCCATTTACGAGCATTAACTGGCCATTTTCAAGAGGTGATACATAAAACGCTCCTTGGCGTGTATATGCCGTTTGCTGTCCATTTTCGCCATCTGGCATAAGAACATTAAAGTATTGCTTTGGTTCTTGAAAAGCAAAATCTAAGTCACGATCAGTAGATTGCAAGCTTCCTTGTTTCCAGTTCATCTGCACTTGTGCAAGGGATGCGCCTACTCCATAACGAATTCCTACAGGTGATTGTCTTTCTGCTGTATCCAGTTTATCGTTCGTATATTGTTGGTAAAGTAACTCTTGAAACTTGACATCTTTTGTTTTGTAGCCATGCGTGTTTGCGTTGGAAAGGTTATTTCCGATAACATCTAGCTGGCTTTGTAGCTGAGACATCGTGTTTGTTGCCGTAATCATTGTACGTAGCATGTATGTTGACCTCCTAAACGGTTATTGTTTACCCACAGCGCCTTTCCTGTCGGTGGCCTGCAGGATGTAGGCCATACAGTCGTTGCGAAATGTTTTTTATTTTGCGACGAGCTTTGCGCAGGAGCACCGCGATGTCGCGAACATAGACTGTATTCCTCTAAAATAGGCGCTTCCGCATTTCTTTTTAGTTCACGCGTCCTACTTCGTTTACTGCTTTTTGCATGCTTTGGTCGTATGCTTGCAGTACTTTTTGGTTTGCTTCAAATGCGCGGTATGCGGTTAAAAGATCCGTCATCGTTTTTTGGGCATCGACGTTGGAACGTTCAATATACCCTTGTTGCATAGAGAAGCTCACGTTTGCTGTATCAAAAGCAGATGGTAAGTTCGTTCCGTCCGCTGTTTGGAATAAGCCGTTATCTTGCTTTTTCAATGTATCTGGCTGCGCTGCGAATGAAACACCGATTTGCGCTACAGAAGCATCATTCACAAAAATCTGTCCGTCGTCAGTAACTCGAAAATCATCATTTTGCAGTTGGATCGGCTCTCCGTTATTATCCAACACATACAACCCTTGGGCATTCGTTAAAAAGCCTGCTGGATCTAACGTGAAATTACCGTTCCGAGTGTATGCTTCGCCTTCTACTGGATGCTGCAAACGATAAAAAATGGCACCAGTTTGACCAGTTTCCCCGTCTACTGGAAGTGCTCCATCGATTAAAGCAATATCCGTATTCAACTCTGTTTGCTGCAATTGGCCTTGTGTTAAAAGGGCAATTGTTTCTTGCATATATACACCTGTACTAAGTCCACCGATTTCAGCTGCATACTTCCCGTGTATAGCATTTTCTGTTGGTATTTTAGTAGGTCCAAGTCGAGACATGAGCATGTCTGGGAAAGAACGAATCGTCGATTGATCGGCTTTGTATCCTGGTGTATTGGCATTTGCCATATTATTTGTCAGCAACTCTGTTCTACGCTGTTGCGCAATCATTCCAGATGCAACTGTATGAAATCCACGAAACATGAGAAAGCCTCCACTCTGATTATTTGTTTAGCTAGCGTCTAGTTATTTTATCAATATTGTCTAACATCAATCCGGTTCCAATTGCGACACAATCCATTGGTGCTTCTGCAACAAATACTGGCACTTTCAATTCTTCCATCAGTAGATGATCCATGCCATGTAAAAGCGCTCCTCCACCAGTTATGATGACACCGCGATCGATAATATCGGCGGATAATTCAGGTGGTGTTTTTTCAAGCACATTTTTGGCAGCTTGTACAATAACGGAAACAGATTCACGTAATGCTTTTTCTATTTCTTCTGATTGAATCGTGATCGTTCTTGGAAGTCCTGTTACCATATCACGTCCGCGAATATCCATTTCTTCCTGGCGGCTATCTGGGAAGACCGTTCCAATCTCTATTTTAATATTTTCTGCTGTACGTTCCCCTATTAACAGCTTATATTCTTTTTTAATATATTGAAGAATATCGTTATCAAAAACATCCCCAGCAATTTTTATAGACTCGCTTGTTACAATATCTCCCATTGATAGTACTGCAACATCTGTCGTACCACCACCAATATCTACAACCATATTACCGCTCGGTTGGAATATATCCATGCCAGCACCGATTGCTGCTACTTTTGGTTCTTCTTCTAAGTATACTTTTTTACCGCCAGATTTTTCTGCGGCTTCACGGATTGCTTTTTGTTCGACACTTGTAATGTTTGTTGGACAACAAATTAATATACGTGGCTTGGACAGAAACCCTTTTACGTTCAATCTATTAATGAAATACTTGAGCATGGCTTCTGTTATATCAAAATCGGCAATTACACCGTCTTTAAGGGGTCTAATAGCTACGATGTTACCTGGTGTTCTCCCCACCATTTGTCGGGCTTCCTCGCCTACTGCAAGTACTTTTTTTGTACTTTTATCTATCGCTACAACGGAAGGTTCGTTTAACACAATCCCTTTTCCTTTTACATGAATTAATACGTTCGCAGTACCTAAATCTATACCAATATCCTTTGCAAACATTAACAGTGTTTCTCCTTCCCTGTTAGAACCTTTTTATATGTATATTTCCATATGTCTCTAACTTATAATTTTATCATAGTTTTGTCAGAATTACACTTTTTTTAGTAACGTATTATGTAGAAATTGAGGGAATTGACTGAAGGAAACCAATTCAGGTATAAGAGCAACCAATTGAGCAGGGGCAGCAACGAGATTTCTTGTGAAATCAACTAATTTGTGCGCGAAAGCAACCAAATTAGGAAATCTCTTTTCTCCCTGCGACAAATCTTTAGTTGCATCTCAATCAACAAGAAAAAGCCGTGATTTTACAAATCACGACCTTTCCTATCTTCCTTTTTTGATTTCCATTTTCTTTTCGTAGCTTCTCCACCTCGCAAATGCCTGACCGATTTATGATACGCAAGAATTTCTTTCACTTCTTTTGCAAGCTGCGGATCTACTAAATGAAGTCTTTCCGTTAAGTCCTTATGAACGGTACTTTTGGAATGACCGGTTGTGCTCGCGATGGCACGGACAGTTTTTTTCGTTTCAATGACCATTTCACCTAAACGTATACATCTATGACGAATCGTTTCGTGCACCAACTCTTCCTTTCGTTAGTAAAGGAACACTTTTCATCACTTTATGCATACGTATAAGTTATTATGAATTTAAAAAGCTAGTAATGATTCCGGATTTACAAGTACACCGTTGTCGAGTATTTCAAATTGTAAATGGACGCCTGCTGTTGGGTTCCATTCATTTTCCGTTGCAGTTGCAAGGGCTTGACCTTGTTCTACTTCGTCTCCAACTTTTACTAGAATGCCAGTGACTGAGCGATATTTCGTTTGCATTCCATTTGCATGTGAAATCACAATTTCATCACCTACAAATGGATCTAGATTAACTGCTTCTACTTTTCCACTCATTGCAGCTACTACTTCGAACGGTTCACTATTCATAGATAGAGATACGCCTGTGCTTGCTACGTATGTTTGATTGAATACGAGCAATGATTTTTCACGAGTCGTTTCATCGGCTTCCATGTCGTAATAGTGTTGTACAACCTCTACTTTATCAAACAGTGCTTCATCGAAAGGATATTTCATGTTTTCTGCTTGAGCGTTCGTTTCGATTGTTACTTTTTCGGTTTTACTACCAGCTTCGGTCCATGCTGCATCTTCCGCTGAATCAGTGTTAACATAGACATTGTACCCCCAAATCATCCCTACAAATGCTACCGCAAAACCTGTGTAGACTAGTGGCCAAAACCATGGCTTTTTCGGATTGGTCTTCGTCTTCTTCTGAGAAGGCTTGTTTGATTGTTCTTCTCTCATTTTCATCACCTCAATTGCATTGTTGGCAAATCAAGGAGATTTTAAACATGCTGAAAAACTTTTTATTTCTGTTCCTGTATAATAGTGCAATAAAATGTCGTGAGCGCTTGCGTGATCGTTCGCAAGTACCTCTGCCCCGTACTGGCTCATCCCTACCCCATGCCCGTATCCAACAGTGTTTACTACCACTTTATCATTCTGGAAAGTTACCGTGAAATCGGTGGATGGTAGTCCAAGTAACGCTCGGACTTCTCTGCCTGTCCATATTTTGCCGCTCATTTGAATCGACTCTATTCGATTTGTATCTGTCCTCGTAACTTGAAAACTAGTTGGTATGTTAGCAGACCACTTAATACCAAAAGCCTTAGCCCATTCCTTATGGGTAAACTCAAATTGCTTTTTTACATTCGAAGCGTATTGTTCTTCTGCCTCACTCGGCACCGAAACTAAATATGGAATTGAGTTGCCACTGTAATTTTCCGCGCTTTCCGTCTGGCCATTACTCGAAGAAAAAAACATCGCCGTAATCAGCTGATTTTTGTAAACGATAATTTCCCCTTCTGTAGCCGCAACGACTTTTTGAAGCTTGTCCTCATATGCGGTAAATGAGGCCCCCCATTTTTTCTTACGCTCTTCTTCCGTTGCATAAACTTGCTTTTGCACTGTTTTGTCGATTGACTTTTTCCCATAGTTTGTTTCTCTTAGCACATACGTCCTTGCCGCAATGGATTGCGCCTTTAATGCTTCTTCATGGAAGGAAATAGGCATTTCTGCAGCTACAACCCCTAGTACGTATGTTTCAAGAGGAATTTTCTCCTTGACCCCTTCCACTTCTATTAGTATTGGGCAGTCTATTTCTAGTGCTTTTTCGACTTCTGGTGCAGGCTTTGTGTCATGCTTTTCTTTGATCAATAAAAATGGTAATAGCAAGAGTCCAATAAATAGGATTAGTAATAGGATATTTTGTTTCATGGGACAACTATATGCGAGGGAGGGAGTTCTCATGAGTGGATTTTTTTGTAGAATAGCAGTTTCGTGGGATTATTATCCATTATTTAACGGAATATATCTATGGGAAACCAATTTAGTGATGAGAGCAACCATTTTGAAGACGAAAGCAATCAATTCCATCACTAGAGCAACTACTTTATGTAGGAAAGCAACCAACATAATAAAAATTATTGCAAAATTGATATTTGATGCTTTATTTCAATCCAAAATGCAATTTTCACTTCATTTCTTCCAAAAAGCAATACTAAAACGCTATTTCCGTCATTTTTAGTTTGTATGTAGATTATGCTAAGCTATTTGCGAGGTGATATAATGATAGCCAAAAAATATACTGCTTCCCTTTATGTAGAAGCATTGCATGCTCTATATAAAAGAATGCCTAAAAGTCATTTAAAATTTTCTAAGATACAAGAAGAATACTATCAAACAGTGGCCGGTGATATTGGAGAGGAAGCTGTGATGAAAGTGATAGAGCAGCTAGATTTGCCCTATAAATTTTACATTTTTCATAATGTTTTATTGTACTCGGAAACTCTTTTTCAAATGGATATACTAATCATTACCCAGTACTACGCGTTAATTTTAGAAGTCAAAAACATTAAAGGCGAAATTACATTTACAGATCAGCAAATGATTAGAACGCTTACGACAAACGAAACACATGCTTTTGACAATCCATTTCTACAATTAGAAGAATACGAAAACCAATTGAAACGGTTATTTCAAGCAAATCATATTTCATTACCTATCTTTAGTGCCGTCGCTTTCGCCTTTACTTCTAGCATTATTAAAGTCCCCCCCAAAAATAAAACTATATTATTTCGAAGAGGAATCAAGCCTTATATACGAAATATCCAAGCTACCCCTAGCCTTTTATCACACGCCCAGTTAGAAAGCTTAAAGTGTTTACTTTTAAAAGATAATATCGAATTTCAACCATTTCCATTAACCAATCATTTTAATATTGATCCCAACTCACTTCAAAAAGGTGTTGAATGTGTGCAATGTGGATTGATTGGTATGAAAAAAGTAATTCGAAATTGGTATTGCCCAAGATGCAAATCCTCACATCGTCATGCACATGAATCCGCATTAAAAGATTATTTTCTCGTTTACAAGAGCACAATAACTAACCTGGAATGTCAACAATTTTTACATCTGAACAATAAGTATGAAGCAACAAAAATATTAAACAATCCCATGCTAATCAAAACTGGACAATCCCGAAGTAGAAAATATACTATGAAATTTGATAATTAATGTGTACTGGGAGGAAACCAAGTAGGAGTGCCTCCGAAATCGGATGCTTACCTACTAAAAAGTGGCAATGGGAAACCAATCCACTGTGTAGGCAACCAATTATCCTAGCTAGGCAACCAGTTCCCTCGTGAGAGCAACCAATTTCCTGACGAAAGCAACCAACTAAAAATAACAAGTCCAAAGTTGCTATGCCTTTGAAATCGGGTGCTCTCTCACAAAAAATGGCAATGGGAAACCAATCCGACTGTGTAAGTGACCATTCTTCCTAGCTTGGCAACCAATTCCCTCGTGAGAGCAATCAATTCGCTAGCGAAAGCAATCAAACACAAAAAGCACTATACACGAATACATGCATAGTGCTTTTCATATAGTATTATACGAGCTGTATTGCTTTTTCAGGGCTTTCAGTACCGATTCGTTCGATGTCTGCACCAAGTGCTGCGAGCTTTTTGTCGAAGTCCACATAACCGCGATCTAAATGATATAGTTCGGTTACACGAGTAATACCATCTGCAACTAGACCAGCGATAATTAATGCTGCCGCTGCCCGTAAGTCTGTAGCGCCAACTTCTGCACCTTGCAGTTTAGATGGTGACTCCATAATTACAGAACGCCCTTCGATTTTCATATTGCCATTCATACGACGGAATTCTTCCACATGCATGAAACGATTTTCAAAAACGGTTTCTGTAATGATGCCAGTGCCGTGCGCCGTCATCATTAATGCCATCATTTGTGATTGCATATCCGTTGGGAAACCAGGGTGTGGCATTGTTTTAATATCTACAGACTTTAAATCGCCTTTCGCTTTTACACGAAGACCTTGTTCTTCTTCTGTAATTTCAACACCCATTTCTTGCATTTTCGAAATAAGCGCAGTCATATGTTCAGGTACAGCATTTTCAATTACTACGTCGCCTTTTGTGATCGCTGCCGCAACCATAAATGTTCCCGCTTCAATACGATCTGGGATAATATGATGTTCTGTACCATGAAGTTCCGCGGCACCTTCGATACGAATAGTATCCGTACCAGCACCACGCACATTTCCACCCATTTCGTTGATAAAGTTAGCTAAATCGACAATTTCCGGTTCTTTTGCGGCGTTCTCAATAATAGTAGTACCTTCTGCAAGAGCTGCAGCTGTCATAATGTTTTCCGTTGCACCAACGCTTGGTACATCTAGATAAATTTTGGCTCCTTGTAATCGACCATTTGTTTTTGCTTCAACAAAGCCCTGACCGAAAGAAATTTCAGCACCCATTGCCTCAAAACCTTTTAAATGTTGGTCAATTGGACGCGATCCAATCGCACAACCACCTGGAAGTGCAACACGTGCGAATCCATTGCGCGCTAAAATTGGTCCCATTACAAGTATAGAAGCACGCATTTTACGCACATACTCAAATTGAGCTTCACTCGAAAGTCTTTTTTGTGAGTCAATAATCACTTCGTTTTTCTCAGGGCTATATACTACTTCTGTATTTAAGCTTTTTAAAACCTCGTTTATTGTCAAAACATCTGCAAGTGTCGGCACATCTTTAATAACGTTTTTTCCATTGGTTGCGAGTAATGCTGCTGCAAGCACTGGTAGGACTGCATTTTTTGCGCCCTCTACTCGAACTTTTCCGTTTAACGTTTGGCCACCTTTAACAATGATTTTATCCACTTCGTTCCCTCCGCGTTCTTATCCTCATTTGCTTTATATAAAAGAAAAATATGTATGATGTCATATTTGGGTATTCAAAACAATATTCATCATACAATGTAATTCAACTATATACAAGCATCAAAAACACTATTTTCAATGTCTATTTCAGTATATTTTCTTATTTTATTATACGTAATACCCAGGCTTTTCGTGTAGATAATTTTTAATTACCCCACAGATCTTTTCACAAAACCTATTCCACGAAATATTTCCCAGGAAATACGAGCAGATTCTACATGCTCATACAAACTTATCCATTATTTGCATGAGCATATAGGATCTGTTTTAATTAAATAAAAACTGTAGTTGATCCGACCAGGCAGTGAGATTCAAGAAAAAGTTTGCGACTGTTGACCCAATTGTAATACTAGCCAAAATGAATAATAGTTGTGCTTGAAATACATGGTGCTTTTTAATTATTCTGTCCAGCATGAGTGCCTGTAATGCATAAAAAGAAATTCCGATAAAAAAAATATTAGCTAAAATTGCAAGTACCGCTTGTTCGCTATTTAATAAACCCATTTTTCATCGTCCTCCATTTTTATCAATTTAAAGTAAGGAAAAAGCTTCTAAAAATTCACTTATCTTATTTGTATTCCGAAGTTTACAATAATCACATCTAATTACTTATTAAAGAAAAAACGGGCAGAACTTGATCTGCCCGTTCCTTATAGCTAAATATAGTTAAATGTTACCCTCATAAACGTTGATACGATTCATCGCACGTTTCAAAGAAAGTTCAGCACGACTAGCGTCTAATGCATCTTCTTTGCCTTGAAGACGTTGTTCTGCACGTTTCATCGATTCTTTAGCACGAGCTACATCGATATTAGAAGCAACTTCAGCAGATTGTGTTAGAATCGAAACCTTTTCAGGACGAACTTCTACAAAACCGCCGTTTACTGCTACGTACTCGGATTTTCCATCTTTTTTCAGTTTAACAGCACCTATAACAAGTGGTGCAACTGTTGGAATATGCCCAGGTAAAATACCGATTTCACCGGATGCTGTTTTAGCGATGATCATGTCGACTTCAGAATCGTATACCGGGCCGTCGGGAGTGACAATATTGACTGTAAGTGTCTTCATATTTTTACCTCCTGGTCCGATTTATTATACTTCTACGCCCATGCTTTTCGCTTTTTCCACTACTTCTTCAATGCGTCCAACTAGACGGAAAGCATCTTCTGGTAGGTGGTCATATTGTCCTTCAAGAATTTGTTTAAATCCTTGAACTGTTTCTTTAACTGGAACGTATGAACCTTTTTGACCAGTAAATTGTTCCGCAACATGGAAGTTTTGAGATAGGTAGAACTGAATACGACGTGCACGGTTAACCGTTAATTTGTCATCGTCCCCTAATTCATCCATACCTAAGATTGCAATGATATCTTGTAGCTCTCTGTAGCGTTGTAAAGTGTATTGTACTTGACGTGCTACATCATAATGCTCTTGTCCTACGATTTCTGGTGAAAGCGCACGAGAAGAAGAAGCTAAAGGATCTACCGCTGGGTAAATACCCATCTCAGATAATTTACGCTCTAGGTTTGTTGTTGCATCTAAGTGAGCAAATGTTGTTGCTGGAGCTGGATCCGTATAGTCATCGGCTGGTACATAGATCGCTTGGATAGATGTAACCGAACCAGTATTTGTAGACGTGATACGCTCTTGTAATTGACCCATTTCAGTTGCAAGTGTTGGTTGGTAACCAGCTGCAGAAGGCATACGACCTAATAGTGCTGATACTTCCGAACCTGCTTGTGTGAAACGGAAAATGTTATCGATGAATAATAGTACGTCTGCACCTTGTTCATCACGGAAATATTCAGCCATTGTAAGACCAGTTAAAGCAACACGCATACGTGCACCAGGTGGCTCATTCATTTGACCGAATACCATTGCTGTTTTCTTAATAACGCCAGAATCGCTCATCTCATGGAATAAGTCGTTTCCTTCACGTGTACGCTCACCAACACCAGCGAATACCGAAATACCACCGTGTTCTTGTGCGATATTGTTGATTAGTTCTTGGATAAGAACTGTTTTCCCTACACCGGCACCGCCGAATAGACCGATCTTACCACCTTTAATATATGGAGCGAGTAAGTCTACTACTTTAATACCTGTTTCAAGAATTTCAACTTCTGTTGAAAGATTTTCGAATGTTGGAGCTGAGCGGTGAATTGGATCACGACGATCATTCACTGAAATTTCTTCTCCTAAGTCGATAACTTCACCCAATACGTTAAATACACGTCCTAGTGTTACGTCACCAACTGGAACAGAAATCGCTGCACCAGCATCAATTACTTCCGTACCGCGCTTAAGACCATCAGTAGATGCCATAGCAATAGTACGAACTGCGTCATCTCCTAAGTGTAACGCTACTTCTAACGTTAACGTAGTAGGAGCTTCGTTTGGACGTTCAATCGCTACAGTTAAAGCGTTATAAATAGCTGGTAATTGGCCATTGTCAAACTTAACGTCAACAACTGGACCCATTACTTGTAGTACTTGTCCTTTGTTCACTACTGTTCCCTCCTGTCTTACTTTTCTTTCATTGACTATTCAAGAGCCGCTGCACCGCCGACAATTTCCGTAATTTCTTGCGTAATTGCTGCTTGTCGTGCTCGGTTATAAACTAATGTTAAGTTACCAATTAAGTCAGTTGCGTTGTCTGTTGCAGATTTCATCGCGGACATACGCATAGCATGTTCACTTGCTTTACCATCGAGTAATGCACCAAAAATTAGGCTTTCCGCATATTGTGGAAGTAACACTTCTAGAATCGCTTCAGCTGAAGGATCGAATTCATAAGAAGCAGTTGTGCCTGTTTCTACTGCAAGATCCGTAAGTGGCAGTACCTTTTTCTCTGTAACTTCACTAGAGATGGCACTGACAAAGTGGTTATAGTACATATAAAGTTCATCATATGTACCATCCGTGAACATACCAACAGCTCTGCGCGCTATTTCTTTAATATCAGAAAAAGCAGGTTGATCTGGTAAACCTATTACATCTCCGATTACATTCGAACCACGTTTCACGAAGAAGTCACGTCCCATACGACCAATTGCTAAGATAACATACTCGTCTTTGGAAGAATGTCGCTCCGCTATTGCATTAGATGCTGCGCGGATAATATTACTATTATACGCACCAGCTAAGCCACGATCTGCCGTAATAACAAGATATGCAGTCTTTTTCACAGGACGAGAAGTTAGCATTGGATGCGCTCCGTCGCTTGTTCCTGTTGCAATTGCACCTACTACTTCTTGAATTTTAGACATGTAAGGAACGTATGCTTTTGCATTTTCCTCCGCACGGTTCAATTTAGAAGCTGAAACCATTTGCATAGCTTTCGTAATCTGACTTGTTTTCTTGGTTGACGTAATTTTACCTTTAATATCGCGTAATGATGCCACTGGTATTTCACCACCTTATCGTTTTTTTTCACTTAGACTTTAGAATTACTCAGATTTAGCGAAAGTCTTTTTAAATGCATTTATTGCATTTGACATATCTTCATCTGAAGGAAGATCTTTAGTCGTACGAATATGATCTAAAACGTTCGTGTGGTTTGAATCTAACCAGCTATGAAGCTCCGTTTCAAAACGAGTAACATCTTTTACTGGAATATCATCTAAATGGCCACGAGTAAGTGCGTATAAAATCATAACTTGTTTTTCTACTTTAATAGGGTTATTCAAGTCTTGTTTTAATACTTCTACTGTACGCATACCACGGTTAAGTTTTGCTTGAGTTGCAGCGTCAAGATCTGATCCAAATTGAGAGAATGCTTCTAGTTCACGGTATGCAGCTAGGTCTAGACGAAGTGTACCCGCAACTTTTTTCATTGCCTTAATTTGAGCTGAACCACCTACACGAGATACGGATAAACCAGCGTTGATGGCTGGACGTACACCCGAGAAGAATAGGTCAGATTGTAAGAAGATTTGACCATCTGTAATGGAAATAACGTTTGTTGGAATATAAGCAGAAATATCTCCCGCTTGTGTTTCAACGAACGGTAATGCAGTGATTGAACCTGCACCAAGTGTTTCATTTAGCTTCGCAGCACGCTCTAGTAAACGGCTGTGTAAGTAGAATACATCCCCTGGATATGCTTCACGACCTGGAGGACGACGAAGAAGTAATGAAAGTTCACGGTAAGCAGCTGCTTGTTTAGATAAATCATCATAAACGATTAACACGTGCTTGCCTTCGAACATAAACTCTTCTGCCATTGTTACACCAGCATAAGGTGCTAAGTATAATAATGGAGCCGGTTGTGATGCAGATGCAGTCACAACGATTGTGTAGTCTAAAGCACCTTTTTTTCGAAGTGTTTCTACTACGTTACGTACAGTCGATTCTTTTTGACCGATTGCAACGTAAACACAGATCATGTCTTGGTCTGCTTGGTTAAGAATTGTATCGATTGCTACAGTCGTTTTACCTGTTTGACGGTCACCAATGATTAACTCACGTTGACCACGTCCGATTGGAACAAGTGCATCAATCGCTTTAATACCTGTTTGAAGTGGTTCATGTACAGATTTACGTGCCATAACCCCTTGTGCAGGACTTTCGATTGGACGAGATTTTGTTGTTGCGATAGGACCTAGTCCGTCAACTGGTTGGCCAAGTGGATTAACAACACGACCAATCAATTCTTTCCCAACAGGAACTTCCATAATACGGCCAGTTCGACGTACTTCATCGCCTTCTTTAATGTCAGTGTATGGTCCAAGGATAACGATACCAACGTTGTTCGCTTCCAAGTTTTGTGCCATACCTAGTACACCAGTTGAGAATTCTAAAAGTTCTCCAGCCATGACGTTGTCGAGGCCATGAGCAAGGGCAATACCGTCACCAATTTTGATAACTGTACCAACATCGCTAACTTTCATCTCAGATTCATAGTTCTCAATCTGCTGTTTAATCAAGACACTGATTTCTTCAGCTTTGATGCTCATGTATGTCACCTCTCAAAATTCATAATATTAACCGATCAAATTACGTTTTAAACGATCTAGCTTCATGCTAAGACTGCTGTCGTAAATGCGGTTTCCGATTTGAACACGCATTCCACCAATGATTGATGGATCTACTATGTTTTGAATACGTAAAGAATGTTTTCCGACATTTTTCGCGAATGCAGATGAAACGTTTGCACGCTCTTCTTCTGTTAACTCACGAGTTGTATATACTTTCGCGTCAGCAATACCTTGTGCTTCGTTCGAAAGTGCCATAAATTCAGTAATAATGCTAGATACTTCGCCTAATCTTTTCTTATCAATCAACACTAAAAGCGTTTGAATGACGATCGGATTAGCATCACTGAAAATTTCACGAATTAACGACTTTTTCTTATCTAGAGATAGCTTCGGGGAAGTGAATAAAGTCTTCACTTCTTGGTTGCCGTTCCAAACAAGTTTCAGTTCACGTAAATCATTTTCTACTGATGGAAGTTCGTTTTTTTGTTGTGCTAGTTCGAATAAAGCGATTGCGTATCGTTTTGCTGCAGTTGAATTACTCAATTAACTTCGCCTGCCTTCGCAATCGTTGCCTCGATTAGCGCACGATTATCTTCTTCCGAAACTTCTTTTTCAAGAACTTTCGACGCTGCAAGTACAGAAAGTGAAACTACTTCTTGTCGTACCGCTGCAATCGCTCTTTCTTTTTCTGTATCGATTTCACGGATAGCAGATTCTTTTAAACGCGCAGCTTCAGAACGAGCAGTCGTAATAATTTCTTCACGAGATGCTTCTCCTTGCTTCTTCGCATTTTCGACAATCGCTAATGCTTCCGTACGTGCTTCTTTAAGTAAGTCACGTTGTTCTTCGAGTAAACGCTGTGATTCCCCGCGGCTATTTTCAGCTGCTTCGATCTCACTTGCGATCAACTCTTCACGTTGAGTCATAATCCCCATAAGTGGACCCCATGCTACTTTCTTCAAAAGAGCCATAAGTAATAAGAAGAAGAATAGTGTAGCGATGATATCCCAAATGTTTAACCCGGCGCCACTAGCACCAAGGATAAGGTAATCAAAAGACACGATTGTTTCACTCCTTTCAAACGCTATTAAGAGATCTTACTTTTATAATGTAAACATTTCATCATTGTTTTCTAAATTCATAAAGAGAATGGCGGATAAGTTTCCGCCATTATATATAGACTTGTCTATGTTTATTATTTGTTTAATACGATGAACGCGATAACTGCAGCGATGATTGGAATCGCCTCAACTAATGCTACCCCGATGAACATAACTGTTTGTAAAGCTCCACGTGCTTCTGGTTGACGAGCGATACCTTCTACTGTTTTTGAAACGATTAAACCATTACCAATACCTGCACCAAGTGCACCTAAACCGATTGCTATAGCTGCTGCTAAAAGACCAACTGAACCTACCATTGTTTAATTTCCTCCTTGGAATGTTGTTTTGTTTTTATTTATTTCTGCTTAAAATTAAAGCAGTTATATTAATGGTCTGTCGACACTTTGTGCGACATATAAACCATCGTTAACATTACGAAAATGAACGCTTGGATTCCACCTATAAATAAGGAGAAACCTTGCCATGCCATTGCTGGAATAATTGCTCCAACAAAGCCGAAAATGCCAGATGTTGCTAATCCTGCAAGTAGTCCGAGTAGAACTTCCCCTGCGTAGATGTTACCGTAAAGACGAAGACCGAGTGTCAACGTATTTGCGAATTCTTCAATAATTTTTAAAGGTAATAGGAATGGAAGCGGCTTCAAGAAGTCTTTTCCATATTCTTTTGAACCTTTCATTTTAATACCGTAATAGTGCGTTAATAAAAGAATCATTACTGCTAATGTCATTGTTACTGTTGGATCTGCTGTTGGGGATTTCCACCAAAGCACCCCATCATACGAAATGGAAAACGGAAGTCCTAATACGTTCGCTACAGCGATAAACATGATTAATGTAATTCCAAGAATATGGAATCGTCCACCAGTTTGCCAGTCGAAGTTACTTTTAATGATGCCTTTCACGAAGTCCATTATCCACTCCATGAAGTTTTGCATACCAGTTGGCTTCAGTTTCAAGTTTCTTGTCGCAATGTATGCGATCAAAAATACGATGAGTGTAGTAACTGCAAGCATTAATATGTTGGACCAGTTACCATGCATCCCTAGAAACACAAATTCTGGATTTTTATGTTCCACGATTCATTCACCTCTCTTTCACATACTCATTACTGATTTCTTGCATGAAACATAATACGTTCTACAACAAGCAGAACATAGGGAATCATTAAACCGATAACCGTGCTAATAAGATGAATATACTCTGGAAGGGCAAGGGCAATTGCAACTGCTGCAATACCTGATCCAAAGCGGAAGGCTGTACCTAAACCTGCTCGTCCTTTTTCACCTGATAACACACGATCAAATTTCTCCATTCTACGAGTTAGAATCCAGAAATTATACAGACCAAATAACGAACCTAGTGCTAAGCCTGCAAAAATTGTCGAATATTGGGTGAATCCCCAACCTAGCGCACATACTGCGAGCAAAAAAAATATGTATCTCTTTTGCTTCGTAAAAATACGTTGCATTTCTAGCATTGTTCTTTAGTCTCCTGAATCATATTTTCGAATGGTAGTAATAAGCGCCGTTACACAAGTCAAAAGACCTAGTAGTAAGCATATTACTAAAAAAACTGGAGTGGTTCCATATGTTTTATCTATCCACATTCCTGTGAATATTCCTATTAATATAGAACCTACAAGCTGTGAGAGAATCGCCGAATATAATGCTATCCCTTGTAACGGACGTCTTGTCTGACGCATAAAAAAATCCCCATGTTTTCCTTATTAAGTAAAAACTGTGAATCTAGTAGAAAGTTGTTACGACAAGTGTTTCGAGCATGAAACCCCTATCATTATATCCTTTGTAAGCATACAATAGGGGAAATTTTATGTCAATTGGTATCAGTGAAAAACTTCACAAATACTTCTTATTTGACATAGTATCGACAAATTTAAAAAATTGTGAAAAATGCTTGCTTGTCAACGGATGTTTTTTATGCACAAGCAAGCATTTTCAAGGCAGGATTTACTTTGTTCCGAATAAACGGTCACCAGCGTCTCCTAAACCTGGTACGATATAACCATGATCATTTAACTTTTCATCAAGCGCAGCTATATATATATCTACATCTGGATGGGCTTTTTGTAATGCTTCTACACCTTCTGGAGCTGCGATTAAACACATAAACTTAATGCTTGTTGCTCCGCGTGTTTTAAGTGAATTTACTGCTTCGATTGCAGAACCACCTGTTGCAAGCATAGGATCTACTAAAATGAAATCACGTTCTGCAACATCTGCTGGAAGCTTCACGTAATATTCTACAGGTTGTAATGTTTTTGGATCTCTGTATAGTCCAACATGTCCAACTTTTGCAGCCGGGATTAATTTTAAAATACCATCAACCATCCCGATACCAGCACGTAAAATTGGAACGATTCCAATTTTCTTACCAGCTAACACTTTAGATTTAGTTGTTTGTACTGGTGTTTTTACTTCTGTTTCTTCTAATGGCAGATCACGTGTAATTTCAAAAGCCATTAGAGTAGCCACTTCATCCACAAGTTCGCGGAATTCTTTTGTTCCCGTCTCAATATTGCGGATATATGTGAGTTTGTGTTGAATAAGTGGGTGGTCAAATACGAAAACTTTCGGCATATTTTTGTCTCCTTCGTGGTTTTATTTCAAATTCTATTAATTATAACAAAAAACGCAGGAAACATACTACTAATACCATGTCTTAATATTGCGTCTATTCATTGTGGTGTCATTGGTTTGTAAAAATTAATTGTTGATTGGTCTATATTGTAGAAATAGCACAGTGTAAGTGTTCTTTAACTACTCACAAATGATAGTTTGCGCTTTATAGGAATAATGCATTAAGGAAGTTACGACCAGGATTTCCGCTGCAGGGCGGACGCTTTCCGCCGCCCTTCCGCTCCAATCCACGAAAATTGCTAGATAGTCAGAGTCACTGTTTTTAAATTCAATCTTATGTAGTATTTTCTTGAAAATAAAATCCAATAAATAGGTAATATCAATCAATCAGTTATTTAAAACAATCAGTTCTATTTGGAAAGCGACTAAATTAGCAAGAAAGCTACCAATTCTTAAAACAACAAGTTTACTTTGAGTGAGACAACGATGAATACAAGATGTTATTCCAATAAATAGTTGAATTAAACGAACTTTATTCTAGTAAATATCCGTTTATTTTGAGGCAGCATATTCTAATTAGGTTTAATGAATATTGCGTAGTGGACTTGATAAATTTAAATCTCTGATTAATGTAGATGCCAAATTAGCAAGAATTTCCCATTGATTGAAGCGGAAGGCGGCGACTCCGGCGGGATCAAGTGAGAAAGATGAGACTTCACAACGTACGCGAAGCGGCGGTGAAGGCTCATCGCTCACCCCGCGGAAAGCGTCCGCCTGCAGCGAAAATCATAGCTGTACCTATTAGAGCTTTTATGACGCATTACCTTATGTTGTTGACAGAAAGTTATCTGCAAACCATATATTTTATAGTTTCCTAAAATATGAAAACAAGCTACCTTCTTTTTTCAACAGGTAGCTTGTCTTTATATTACTCTATTAATTATATAATGGGAATTTTTCTGTTAAAGCTGCAACACGTTCTTTTGCTTCTTGAATCACTTCTGCGTCTTCGTGGTTTTTCAATAGTTTTGCAATGATGGATGCAATTTCTTTCATTTCCTCTTCTTTAAATCCACGAGTTGTTACAGCAGGTGTTCCTAAACGGACGCCAGAAGTAATAAATGGACTTTGTGTTTCATATGGGATTGTATTTTTGTTTACTGTAATTCCTACTTCATCTAATACATGCTCAGCAACTTTACCTGTAAGATCAATTGCAGAAACATCTACTAGCATTACATGATTATCTGTACCACCTGATACGATACGCAGACCTTCTGCTACTAAACTATCTGCTAAAGTCTTAGCATTAGCGATTACTTGCGCTTGGTATTCTTTAAATTCTGGTTGTTGCGCTTCACCAAATGCAACTGCTTTTGCCGCGATAACATGCATTAATGGACCACCTTGAATTCCAGGGAAAATTGTTTTATCAATTTTCTTCGCGAATTCTTCTGTTGTTAAGATCAACCCTCCACGTGGTCCACGCAATGTTTTATGCGTTGTGGACGTAACGAAATGAGCATGTGGAACTGGGTTTGGATGAAGACCTGCCGCTACTAACCCCGCGATATGCGCCATATCTACAAATAGGTACGCTCCGATTTCATCCGCAATTTCACGGAATTTAGCAAAGTCGATTGTACGTGAGTACGCACTTGCACCAGCAACGATCATTTTCGGTTTATGTTCTAATGCTTTTGCACGAACATCTTCATAGTCGATTGTTTCGTTTTCTTTATCAACACCATACTCGATAAAGTTATATTGGATACCACTAAAGTTTACAGGGGAACCATGCGTTAAATGCCCACCATGTGACAAGTTCATCCCTAAAATCGTGTCACCTGGTTGTAATGCAGTCATGTAAACAGCCATATTCGCCTGTGAACCTGAATGAGGTTGCACATTTGCATGTTCTGCACCGAAAATTTCTTTCAAACGATCACGAGCAATATTTTCTACAACGTCGACATGCTCACAACCACCATAGTAGCGTTTACCAGGATAGCCTTCTGCGTATTTATTCGTTAAAACAGAACCTTGTGCTTCCATCACTGCTTCGGACACGAAGTTTTCAGATGCGATTAACTCAATATTTGTTTGTTGACGTTTTTTCTCTGCAAGTATTGCCTCGTATACCGCTGAATCTTGTGCTAAAATTTTCTCCATTCTCATTTCCTCCTCTGAACTCATCCGTAAAATGCACGTTCTCCACCAATTAGTTTCGGACGTGTGTTGGCAATCGTCACGACTGCTTCCCCAATTTGTTTCGTGGACACGCGAATTGGAACAGCTACAGGCTGTAACTGCATACCAATAAGGGTTTGTCCTATATCAATGCCGGCACGTGCTTGTACATGCTCGACTACGACTGGGTCTTGGAATTTCGTGTACGCATAAGCAGACATGGAGCCACCTGCACGAACAACTGGAATAACTGAAACTTCCGAGTATCGATACAGCTTTTGCGTTTTTCTTTCCATTGTAAGGGCACGGTTAATATGCTCGCATCCTTGAAAAGCAATATGCACTTTATTGCGCAAAGCAAATGCTTGTATTGGTCCATATAAAACCTCTGCCACTTCTAAACCACCGGCAGTCCCAATTTTTTTACCTATAATTTCTGAGGTTGAACAACCTATAACCAAAAGATCATCTTCATGAAAGTCGATTTGCTGCTCCACTTCTAGGAGAAGCTGTTCTATTTGCTCTTTCCACAAATCTTTTGCTTCCATCTGAAAATCCCCTTCTTCCTCAGTTTTCTAGTGCTGTAATTTTTTCTACTCGGCGTGTGTGTCGTCCACCTTCAAAATCTTGTGCAAGCCAAGTTGCAACGATTTCTCGTGCAAGTCCTGGTCCTATTACTCGTTCTCCCATTGCAAGCACGTTCGAGTCGTTATGGCATCTTGTAGCTTTTGCTGAAAATACATCATGAACTAATGCACATCTAATCCCTTTTACTTTGTTTGCTGCGATAGACATGCCGATGCCTGTACCACATATTAAAATACCACGGTCAAACTTCCCACTTACTACGCCTTCTGTAACTGGTACTGCGTAGTCTGGATAGTCAACAGAATCGTCACTCGTTGGACCAAAATCTTCATAAGAAAGTCCGAGCTCTTCTAGTTGTTGCATAATTTCCTTGCGAAGATTATTTCCGCCGTGATCAGAAGAAATTGCAATTTTCAATTTGTTCCCTCTTTTCTGTTTTAGTACTCCTATTCATCATACCATTTATCTGCAAAAAAAAATACAATTCACGCAAAGTGAATTGTATTAAAAAAGTCTATTTTGACGAATTTCTGTCAAATTGCGAAATAACCTTGAATAATTCTTCTGATTGTTCCTTTAATCCGAACGATAGGCGATCAATTTGCTCAATCGATCGTGCTTGTTCATCTGTCGCACTTCTTACTTCTTCTGCTCCGGCAGATGTTTCTTCTGCAATCGCAGCCACTTCTTGGGATTGACGGGCGGTGTTTTCAATATTCGTTAATTGGTTTTCTACTAATGAAGAAATTTCTACAACAGATTCTGCCATATCATGGATTTTAAGTGACATTCCTTCTACGGCCTCGTTCGTTTCAGAAACACGTTTTGCTTCTCCTACCGCAAAGTTTACTTGGTTAGTCATTTGATGGACAACCGTTTGGACATCTGTTTGAATAGCGATGATTAATTCCGAAATGCCTTGTACAGCTTTGCCACTCTCATCTGCTAGTTTACGCACTTCTTCTGCTACAACCGCAAAACCTTTTCCATGTTCCCCAGCTCGAGCAGCTTCGATCGATGCATTTAATGCAAGTAAATTCGTTTGAGCTGCAATATCTCCAACTAGTTGAATAATATTCTCCACTTTCCCGGCGTTTACTTCTAGCTGTTTTACATTCACTAAAGCTGCTTCACTTCCAGAAGCAACTTGTTGTATGCCATTTACTAGAGATTGAATGACTTCGGTCGTTTGCGCTAAACCACGGATCATTTCCCTTGACTGTATATTTGATTTTTCTGCACGCATATTTACTTCCGAAGCTAACATACGAACATCTTCTACAGACTCCACCGTTTCTTGTACAGCGACAGCCGAGTGTTCAGCCCCTTCAGAAATTTGGGCAATCGTTTGGGCAATTGCTTCAGCCTGCTCAGAAGCAACGGAAGATTGTTGCGATAATTGTTGCACCGTATTATTGGTTTTCTCAAAGTTATCTTCAATACTCTGAACCATCTCTCTTAAATTGACAAGCATCGCTTGAAATGCGATCGAAACGGACTGGATTTCATCTTTTGATTTTGGTACTTCCACATCTACACCAATTTTACCTTCCGATGCATGCGTCGCAACCTTTTCCAAATTAAATAATGGTTTAATAATTAATCCACTGAAGAAATATGCAAGTAGCCCGGACCAGAAAATTCCTAATGCGTACATACCAATTTCAAAACTAAGCGATTTTGTTGTACTTTCAAAAATTAAAGGCTGGATAAAGTTAATAAACACTGCACTCGTTGTGTATGTAACTAATGCCAAAACCGTAACAAATAAAACAATCTTCTTTTGAATTCCAAATGAGTACCGCTTCTTTTCTGTTGTCATTCTAATCCTCCTGGAGTTTTTTCACTAGTTCGTCTGTAAGTGTTTGTAGCTCTTGGAACGTGCGCTCATATGTACGTAAATCTCCTCCATATGGATCTGACACATCATATGGACTTTTTGGTGTCACATATTCTTTGTACATATAAACTTTGGAAATAGCTTGTGGAAATGCATAAATAATCGATTGCTTATGGGATGCTGTCATCGTAAGAACGAGATCCGCCCAGTCGATTAATGATTCTTTCATAGCAGCCGACTCATGAGTAAAAGGTATGCTTTCTTTTTCTAAGACCATTTGACCATACCGAGACATTTCTCCTCCATCCATCGCATAAATACCTGCGGAACGGACGTTTATATTCTCTATATTTCGAGCCTTTAATATCGCTTCTGCCATTGGACTTCGACACGTATTTCCCGTACAAACAAACAAAATATTCATCGTTACATTTCCTCATCTCTAGTATATATTATTTAGCTACAAATATTTTTGTAAATTGTTAAATATTTCGTAAAGTTATAATACCTAATATTAATATGGCGATTCCCGCCAGTTTCATAATATACCCTCTGTTCAGAAAAGCATGTTTATAAATCACTTTCTGCGCAATAAATACTGACAAATAGGAAAATATGCCCGAACTTATAATGAATAGCATTTTTTCTACTTTAAGCATACCAAATGAAATACTTACTGAAAAGGTATCCATGCTGGCAACTACCGCTAGTAGATATGGTGAAAGAAGCGGTGCTTGTTTAGGTGATCTCGCTAAAATCATTTGTAATCCAACAAGTGTTAGTAAAAATCCAGATAAATAAGGACTCGCATATTGTAAATAATTTTGCACCAAAGCTCCAGCATAATAACCGATTAACGGAAACAACATATGTAAAGATGCCACCCACGCTGCCAATGTGAAAATTTGCTTCCGATATAATACGAGCGAAAACAAGATCAGTACATCTACTGACATTAATCCACCCGCTACTATTTCACGCCACAAAAAAATCTCCCCCGTCCGTTTGCATAATTAAATGTATGCAAACGGACGAGCGAGAATACACCCGGATAACGAAGGATTTAGGGCTCCGGTGTTCGATTTCTGATTATTCATTCCCACAAAACACGCTGTACTAGATCTCAAACCAATTACCATTAGACGCCTTTTCCAGTCTATTCATAATAGCCGTACCGACACCTTGTTTCGAAAATATTGGGACTAATATAATATCAGCATCTGTTTCATCACAGGTTCTAAGTGCCTCATATAACAAGTGAGCAGCATCTTCTAGTTGGTGTTCTTGTCCTAATGAAAAATAGTAGTTCGCATTCGTAAGTAGAAACTGTTCTGTCGCAATTAGCGCCACTTTCTTCTCATCATTATGTATTTGTTTAATCGCCTGTTGTACTTTTTCGGTTGATGCTTCGATTAAATAGACGGGAGCATCCGGTGCATAATGTGCATACTTCATGCCTGGTGCACGGGGTGCTTCTACATTATCTGTAAGTTTAGACTCGTTAACCTGTCCGATTACTTTTTCTAGCATCTCTTTCGTTACTCCACCTGGGCGTAATATCGTGGGTACTTCTGTCGTAAAATCCAAAACCGTTGACTCTAATCCGATTCCAGTTGCACCACCATCTAAAATAAGAGGGATTTTCCCGTTTAAATCATGATAGACATGCTTCGCTTTCGTTGGACTAGGTTTTCCACTTCTATTTGCACTTGGAGCAGCAACCGGTTGTTTTAAACGTCTAAGTAATTCGAGCGCTACAGGATGATCCGGCATGCGAACGCCAACCGTATTTAATCCAGCTGTTACATTTTTAGCAAGTGAATCGTTTTTAATAGGTAATACAAGCGTCAGTGCTCCCGGCCAAAATTTGTCCATACATGTTTCAGCTAAATTCGGAACATTTTGTGTAAACGCGGCTAATTCTTCTTTTGCCCCTATATGCACAATGAGTGGATTATCTTGCGGTCTGCCTTTTGCTTCGAAAATTTTGGATACAGCAGATTCACTCGTCGCAATAGCACCTAGCCCATAAACAGTTTCTGTCGGAAAAGCAACTGTTTCCCCTGCACTTAATAACTCCACAGCTTGTGTATAACTAAATTCTTTTTCCGATAAGTTATCCACACTCGCAATTTCTGTTTTCATGTAGAATTTTCTCCTTTCTTTCTACTTTGTCCACAATTTGTTGATAACTTTCTGAATTTTGTGGATAGTCATGTGGAAAACTTCTTTTTTAACCATTCCCACACCCAAAATTTCGGCTTTTCTTCTTTTTCTAGTTCTTCTTTGTAACAAACCTTTGGAAATAAAGAGCACCACCAGTTATCTCCACGTGCATGTCCAATAGAGATGACGATTGACTCTACATTTGTTTGGGAAGTAATCCCGTCATTCCATACTTTAGGTGGAAATAAAGCCATTCCTGTGGATATATGAATCTCTTCATTTAATTTTTCTGACAACTTATCCACAGCTTGTTCTAATTCGCTATATGTTTGTTGCTGATTTTGATTATATTTGAGTAAGATAGGTTCGATTGCATTTTTTACTTCTTCTTTTATTTGTTGATCTTGGATTGTGTTACTATTGGCAATTAATCGAAAGCGCATTCCTTCCGCTACTTCTCCTTGTGGAAAAAGAAAAAATAAACAAAATTGAATGATTAGTAACATCCAGACAAAGAAAATAACTGCATCTATTTGCCCGCCAAGCCGTGGTGCTTTTTTTATCTCGTAATCTGGTAACATGTAACATTCCTCCCTTAGGAACATTGTTACCAATAGATTCATAACTTATTCATCAATTGTGCAAAAAACAAATCTATTTTTTTGATTTATATCTTTTACAATTTCCACAGTAGCAGTTGGAAAAGCAGTTTGAAGCATTTTTTGTACAGCAGGTCCTTGTGCATATCCTATCTCAAAACCTATGAAACTAGGAATATTCATCATTTGCGGCAGCTGTTCCGCCATTTTTCGGTACAATTGCAATCCATTTTCTTCGGCAAATAAAGCAAGATGGGGTTCAAAATCTAGCACTGTATCGGTCATAAATTCTGCTTCTTCATTTCCTATATAAGGTGGATTTGATAAGACGATATCCCATTTTTCATTTGCAATTGGGGCAAGTAAATCCCCTTGTTTGAATATAATCTTTGCTTCTAGCCGTTGTGCATTTTGTTTCGCTACTTCCAATGCTTCGTGGGAAATATCCGTTGCCGTAACATTTGCAGCTGGTATTTCTTTTTTGATCGTGATGGCAATTGCACCGCTACCAGTCCCGATATCCGCAACTTTCGGTGTAAATTGTGCACGGAATAGTTTTTTCGTACGTTTTTTTACTTCTTCTATTAACTCTTCCGTTTCCGGGCGAGGTATTAACACATGTTCATTCACTAAAAAATTCCGGTCATAAAATGTTTCTTGTCCGATAATGTATTGGAATGGGCGTCCTGTTGCATGCTCTTCTACGTAAGACCAAAATGTTTCAAAATCTTCTGTGGATATGTCCTCATATAAGTCTTGCATTAGTTGTGAATAACTTTTTCCTAAGACATGTTGCAATAAAAAACGAGCGACTCCTTGTTCCCGATTATTCGCCTCTAAAAAAGAAGAAGCCCGGGTTAGGGCCTCATAATTTGTTCTACACATTCGTATCATTCATTCTTTCTAATTTTTCGGCTTGATCTTCTACGATTAACGCATTCACGATCTCATCCATTTTACCTTCTAAAATTTGGTCAAGTTTTTGAATTGTCAAACCAATACGATGGTCAGTTACGCGGTTTTGCGGATAATTATATGTGCGAATGCGCTCGGATCTGTCTCCCGTACCAACAGCAGATTTTCGTACCGCATCATATTCCGCTTGCGCTTCTTGCAAGAATTTATCTGCAACACGAGCACGTAGTATTTTCATCGCTTTTTCTCTGTTTTTGATTTGTGATTTTTCATCTTGCATCGATACAGTAATTCCAGTTGGTAAATGGGTCATACGTACAGCGGACATCGTTGTATTAACGGATTGTCCACCCGCTCCTGAAGACGCAAATGTATCGACACGGATGTCTTTTTCATGAATATCTACATCTACTTCCTCTACTTCCGGAAGCACTGCAACTGTTGCTGTTGACGTGTGAATACGTCCACCAGACTCTGTTTCTGGAACACGTTGTACACGATGTGCGCCATTTTCGTATTTCATTTTGGAATAGGCGTTGTTCCCATTAATCATGAAAATGATTTCTTTGAATCCACCAAGTCCAGTTGGAGAAGAATCCATCACTTCAATTTTCCAGTTTTGAGATTCTGCATAGCGACTATACATACGGAAGAGATTTCCTGCAAATAGTGCAGCCTCGTCTCCACCTGCTGCTCCTCGAATTTCCATAATAACGTTTTTATCATCGTTTGGATCTTTTGGGATCAATAAAACACGTAGCCGCTCTTCTAATTCCTCGATTTGCGAATCAAGCTCATTCACTTCTTCTTTTACCATGTCGCGCATATCTGCATCTAGCTTATCTTCTAGCATAAGCTTCGCATCTTGGAGTTGACTCTTTACTTCTTTGTATTCGCGATATACATCGACTGTATCTTGCAAATCGGATTGTTCTTTCGAATATTGTCTCAACTTTTTTGTGTCATTTACTACATCCGGGTCGCTGAGTAATTCATTTAATTTATCATAACGATCTTCCACCGATTGTAATCGATCAAACATCGACCTCACCTCGTTCGTTTAAGTCTATCTCCTTATTATAAAGAAAAAGTGCAGTCCTTGCTACTTTTTCTGTACTATTGTTGCATGATACGCATTAAACTTTAGCATTTTGCACGCGAAAGCAACAAGTTTTCATTAGAAGGTGTTAATCATATTTCGATAACACCTAAAAAAATGCACTTACCCCAACCAGGTAAGTGCATTTTTTACTTATAATGGTGGGTTGGCATGGCATTTGCGGCATACAGGATAGTAAGAATCATTGCCACCTATGTGAATTTGCTCACCGGTATATATTGGCTTTCCATTCTCATCCACGCGTAAGTTCATAATCGCCTTTTTATGGCAGAACCAACAAATTGTTTTCATCTCTTCGATTTTGTCTGCATAAATGAGCATGTATCGGCTACCTTCAAACATTTCATTTTGAAAGTCATTTTTTAATCCAAATCCCATTACAGGAATATTTAGTTCGTCGACTATTTGCGTTAATTGTAAAACATGCTCTTTACTCAAAAATTGTACTTCGTCTATTAATACGCAGTATGGTGCTGGCAAGTGAGCTTTTACTAGTTCGAATAAATTTGTCTCATCATAAACAGCCGTAGCTTCTCTTTTTAGGCCAATTCTACTTGAAATGTGGCCGACTTCATCTCGTGTATCTATAGCTGGTGTGAAAATAAGTACAGGTTTGTTTTGTTCTTCATAATTATGGGCAACTTTTAGAATTTCTATCGATTTTCCGCTATTCATTGCGCCATATTTATAAAATAATTGTGCCATTGGGATTCTTCTCCTTATGTAACGCATATTCGTATGTTTTTTCCTCTATCTATTTATATCATAAGGTAGCTATCACTGAAACTTAAAAATATATTTTCTCATCTCTTATCGGACTTTTCCTAAAAATAACTAGGTGTGAACTAAAATGCAAAATATCTTCTACAAATAAAAATACCTGTAAAGCACAATGTGCTTTACAGGTATTTTGTTATTAGTTTTCTTCTTTGATACCGTATTTTTTGTTGAAGCGATCAACACGGCCATCCGCAGCTGCGAATTTTTGACGTCCAGTATAGAATGGGTGACATTCATTACAGAACTCGACTTTAATGTCTGATTTCACAGAACCTGTTGTGAATGTGTTACCACATGAACATGTTACTGTTGCTTCTTTGTAATCGGGATGAATTCCTGCTTTCATCTCTATCTCTCCTCTCGCCCTGAACCATCTGGAACAGAGTTGGTTATGAAACTGATACCTTACACGATCCGATTGATGTCAATCGCATATGTAGCAGAAATGTGTGATGTTACGTTAAATATAGTATCATCTTTACCATTCACTTGCAACTATTTTATATTATCCTATTGATTTCGTTTCAGGCGGACGCTTTCCGCGGGGGGAGCGATGAGCCATCACCGACGCTACGCGTTCGCCTTCGATGGCTCATCTTTCTCAACAGTGGAACGGGGGCTAAGAGCACCACATTGTGTGGCAACGCCTTCGTGACCAACTTCCTGTTGGCCTCCGCTGGAGTCGCCGCCTTACACTACAATCAAATAAAATGAGTTAACATAAATTGCTAAATTAACACAGCGTTATTTTAAAGCGTTACTTTTCCACTTCTGTGTGCTTTCATTTCTTCTGCTAGTTGCTCAAAGAACGCTTCGTTTGTTTTCGTTTGACGTAGTTTTTTCAAGAAACGCTCTGCAAAATCCGAAGAGTCGGAAAATGTTTTGCGGATTGCCCATAGTTTGTCAAGCTGATCTTTTGGAATAAGTAGCTCTTCTTTTCTTGTTCCGGATCTGCGAATATCAATGGCAGGGAAAATTCGACGTTCTGCGAGGCTTCTATCTAAGTGAAGTTCTAAGTTACCTGTTCCTTTGAATTCCTCATAAATTACCTCATCCATACGTGAACCTGTATCAACTAAAGCTGTAGCAAGAATTGTCAAGCTGCCACCTTCTTCAATATTACGCGCTGCACCGAAAAATCGTTTTGGTCGGTGGAATGCGGCAGGGTCAATACCACCAGACAATGTACGACCACTTGGTGGGATGACTAAATTGTATGCACGAGCTAGTCTTGTAATCGAATCCATTAAAATAATTACATCACGCTTATGTTCTACTAATCGCATCGCTCTTTCTAACACTAGCTCTGCCACTTTTACGTGGTTTTCTGGTACTTCATCAAATGTGGAGCTTACGACATCTGCTTTAACAGAGCGCTCGATATCTGTTACTTCCTCAGGACGTTCATCTATTAATAGCACAATTAGTTCTGCATTTGGGTGATTGGTCGTAATAGCATTTGCAATTTCTTTTATTAATAATGTTTTACCTGCTTTTGGAGGAGCAACGATTAATCCACGTTGTCCATATCCAACTGGTGCTACTAAATCCATTATGCGAGTTGATAGTTTTTCAGGAACCGTTTCTAATTTAATATGACGGTCTGGGTATAGTGGAGTAAGTCCTGGGAAATGCACACGTTCTTTTGCGATTTCTGGATCTTCCCCATTTACTAATTCTACATGTAAAAGACCATAGTAACGCTCACTCTCTTTTGGAGGTCTTACTTTTCCTGTTACTTTATCTCCGTTACGTAAATCAAATCTTCTAATTTGAGAAGCAGAAATATAAATATCCTCGGAACTAGGTGAATAGTTAATCGGACGTAAGAATCCGAAACCTTCTTGCTGAATAATTTCTAAAACGCCTTCCATGAAGAAGAAACCTTCTTGTTCGGCACGCGATTTTAATATAGCAAAAATAAGTTCTTTTTTTGTTAATTTACTATAAGCAGCCACTTTATATTTACGTGCAAGTGTATAAAGCTCCTTTAGCGTCATGTTTTCTAATTCATTTATTGTCGTTTGTGTCATCGGCAACGCACCACTCTTTATTATATTTTGTTGTGAAGTCTTTTTTCGGATTTAAATAGGAATGAAGTTTATATGAGGATACCCGGTGCATATTGACCGGGTATACTTAAGAGAAGTTTCACTTATAGAACTAAATTCGGTTTTTTGTTTAAGCTATGGCGTCCTTCTACAAAACGAATTGTACCTGATTTTGCACGCATTACGATTGAATGTGTTGAACCAAAAGCTCCTTTAAATTGTACACCACGAAGAAGTTCTCCATCTGTCACTCCTGTTGCTGCAAAAATTGCATCGTCGCCTCTAACTAAGTCTTCCATGCGTAATATTTTGTTTACGTCGAGACCCATCTTAATACAGCGAGCTAGTTCTGCTTCATCTTGTGGTACAAGTTTCCCTTGAATTTCCCCGCCTAAACATTTTAATCCAACAGCAGAGATTACTCCTTCTGGAGCTCCACCCATGCCGAATAAAATATCTACGCCTGTGTTATCAAATGCTGTATTAATAGCTCCTGCTACATCGCCATCATTAATTAACTTGATGCGAGCACCAGCAGCTCTAATTTCATCGATAATTTTTTGATGACGTGGACGACCTAAAATCGTTGCCACTACATCTTGGATATCTTTGTTTTTTGCACGTGCTACTGCTCTTAAGTTATCTATTACTGGTGCATTTATATCCACTTGACCAACTGCTTCGGGACCTACAGCTAGTTTGTCCATATACATATCTGGAGCGTGAAGTAGATTTCCACGATCTGCAATTGCAAGTACTGCTAGTGCATTCCAACCACCAGAAGCTACGATATTTGTACCTTCTAAAGGATCTACCGCTACGTCTACTTGAGGTCCTCCAGTTCCAAGACCAAGCTTTTCTCCGATATATAACATCGGTGCTTCGTCCATTTCCCCTTCCCCAATTACAACGACACCTTCCATTGGAATTGTGTCGAAAACTGTACGCATTGCAGTAGTTGCTGCATCGTCTGCTTCATTTTTTAATCCGCGTCCCATCCAACGTGCTGATGCGATTGCTGCTGCTTCTGTTACACGGACTAGTTCCATTGATAAACTACGTTCCATCTATTATATGCCTCCCGTTTTACGGTAAATAAAATCCGGTCTATGTTTCTTCCTGTATCATTGTAGCATATTTTATGAGAAAAACGGAAGCACCTATGTTCTAGCTAGGAGGCGGGTTTATTCGTTATTTACTTCTACTTCTTTTATCGTTACCCGGCGAATGTCTGCTCCAAGTCCTTGCAGTTTTTCGATGATGGAGCTGTATCCGCGTTCAATATGAAAAATATCTTGAATTTCCGTTTCTCCATTTGCGAGTAAGCCGGCAATAACGAGTGCCGCTCCTGCTCTTAAATCACTAGCACGAACCATTGCAGCTTCTAACTTTACTGGTCCTGTAATAATGGCGGTTCTTCCATCGACGCGTCCATTTGCGTTCATACGGCGAAGTTCATCAATTTGTTTAAACCGGGCGGAATAGATACTATCCGTAATAACCGATGTTCCAGTAGCTTGCGTCATTAATACGGAGAATGGTTGTTGTAAATCGGTCGGAAAACCTGGATAAACAAGCGTTTTTACATCTACTGCGTGCAAGTGCGTGGACTTTGGAATGAAAATCTTCTCTTCGTATTCCTCTACTTTCACACCCATTTCCCGCAGCTTAGCCGTTAAAGCTTCTACATGGAATGGAATGACATTATCGATCGTAACACCATCTCCTGCAACTGCTGCCATGATCATAAATGTCCCAGCTTCAATGCGGTCTGGAATAATTGTATGCTTGGTACCATGCAATTCTTTGACCCCATCAATACGTATGACATTCGTACCAGCACCTTTAATGTTTGCCCCCATATTAGATAGTAGAGTTGCTACATCAATGATTTCTGGTTCTTTCGCAGCGTTTTCGATGATCGTTCTGCCTTTTGCAAGTACTGCAGCAAGCATAATATTAATCGTTGCCCCAACACTTACGACGTCTAAATAGATTTTTGAACCGACTAATTCTTCCGAGCGCAAGTAAATGGCACCGTGTTCATTGGATACTGTAGCACCTAAAGCTTCGAATCCTTTAATATGCTGATCAATTGGACGTGGGCCAAGATGGCAACCACCTGGAAGTCCGATTGCTGCTTTTTTAAATCTTCCAAGTAAGACACCCATTAAATAGTAGGAAGCACGCAATTTTTTAATATTGCCATTCGGGAGCGGTATATCGACTACAGTTGTTGGGTCGATGGTCATAGTACCGTTTTCAAACGTAACCTTCGCTCCGAGTTCTTCTAAAATTTCTTTCAACGTCCATACATCTAAAATTTCTGGTAACCCTTCTATGGTAACAGGCGAATTTGCTAATAAGGAAGCAGGAATTAATGCAACTGCACTATTTTTTGCTCCATTTACTTTAATCGTACCTTTTAGGCGTTTTCCACCTTTTATTTTATAGACTTCCATACGTTTCTCCTTCGACTTGTTACTCGCTTTTACGATTGTTCCAATCCGCTAGAAACCCTTCAATCCCTTTGTCCGTTAAGGGATGGTTAAATAATTGCTTTAATACTTTAAATGGTGTTGTAGAAATATGCGCACCGTTTAACGCAGCATCTGTAATATGCTGTGGATGTCTGATGGAAGCCGCAATAATTTCAGTATCGATTTGATGAATCTCGAAGATTTGCGCAATTTTCGCGATTAACTCCATACCATCATGTCCAATGTCATCTAAACGCCCTAAAAATGGAGATACGTATGTAGCACCCGCACGAGCTGCAAGTAATGCTTGGTTCGCACTGAAAATAAGCGTTACATTTGTTTTAATGTTTTCCTTTGTGAATACCGCACACGCTTTTAACCCTTCCGGCGTCATCGGTAGCTTTACCGTAATATTTGGTGCAATTGCAGCAAGTTCTCTACCTTCTTTAATCATCCCTTCTGCATCTAGTGCAATTACTTCTGCACTAACGGAACCGTCCACAAGTGTAGTAATTTCGCGAAGTCGATCATGAAAAGAAATATTTTCTTTTGCAACAAGCGATGGATTTGTTGTAACACCGGATAAAATCCCCCATGCGTGTGCTTCTTTTATTTCGTCAAAGTTAGCTGTATCGATAAAAAATTTCATAATTTATTATTTCCTCCTCATGATTTGAAAAGCGCAAGCGCCTATTTTAAAAGTATACAATCTAAGTTCGCGACATCGTTGTCGCAACTACTGCATGACCTGCATCCTACAGGCCTCCGACGGGCAAATGGAGAAGTGGTAGGTCTGCACAAAGTGCGCCGCATCGCGCGGGCCAAGGAGGCATTTCCTCAGCCAATACAAGCGATTTTGTTTGCGACGAGCTTGCGCAGGAGCGGCTTTTTCACATTTGACCCCGAGAGGCTAGGCGCTAGAGCTAGATAGACAATAAGTAGAAAACTTATACTTTCTTGTCTTTAAAAAATAGGAGAAGGTCCTTTAGATGAACACTTCTCCAATATAGTTGTTATGTTTCGTGATTACGCTTTGTTTGAGCTTCCAAATTCACGCATTTTGCCGATGACTGTTGTTTTAATCGCATCGCGTGCTGGAGTCAAATATTTACGTGGATCATATTGCGCTTCATTTTCTGCTAAATACGCACGGATAGCTTTTGTAGCAGCAATTTGGTTTTCTGTATTCACATTAATCTTCGCTGTTCCAAGCGAGATAGCACGTGTAATATCATGCGTCGGAATTCCTGTTCCACCATGCAATACTAATGGAAGTTCTGCAAGTTGCGAGATTTCTTCCATTTCTTTGAACCCTAAATTTGGCTCTCCTTTGTATGGACCGTGAACAGAACCTAATGCAGGTGCTAAACAGTCAATTGCCGTACGTTTTACAAGCTCTGCGCATTCTGCTGGATCTGCATAAATAACACCATCTGCCACTACGTCATCTTCTTGACCTCCAACTGTGCCAAGCTCTGCTTCTACAGAAACGTTATGTGCATGTGCGTATTCTACCACTTTCGATGTAATTTCTACGTTTTCTTCAAAAGGATGATGGGATGCATCTATCATAACGGATGTAAATCCTGCGTCAATTGCCGCTTTACATTTTTCAAAACTAGAACCATGATCTAAGTGAATAGCCACTGGTACTGTTGTTTGGTAGTCTGCCATTAGACCTTTTACCATATGAACTACTGTTGTAAACCCGCCCATATATTTTGCTGCACCTTCGGAAACGCCTAAAATAACTGGAGACTTTTCTTCTTCAGCAGCTTGTAAAATAGCTTGTGTGAATTCTAAATTGTTAATATTGAATTGTCCTACTGCGTAGCCTTCTTTTTTCCCTTTTTCAAGCATTTCTTTCATCGATACTAAAGCCATTTAAATGGGCCTCCTCTATTCGCTTTTTCATACTTTATGTTTACCTTATATCTTTTTCATCATATCAAAAAAAGGCGATGTTTTCCACTGCCTGCTCGAGGGGCTTTTTATTTCAATAAATTAGTCACAGCGTCGCGTACTTCAAATATATCAAACGGTTTTGTAAAATAAAGCGAGGCACCTAAATCCGTTGCTACTTGTATTAAGTTTAGTTCCCCATATGCGGTCATCATCATGACAGGTAAATCAGGCCACTTTTCTTTCAGCTTTTTTAAAATTTGAATACCATCCATCCCCGGAATCTTCATATCTAATAATACACCGTCAAGTTGCCCGGCATTTGCAATTTCTAATGCTTCAAAACCATTTGCTGCTAAACTTACTTCGTATTTTACTTGTGAAAAAACTTCTTTTAAGAGCATTCGTATCCCTAGTTGATCGTCTACAATTAAAATGTGTTTCATGATGAACAAACCCCTTTTTTGAATTTCCCACTTTCATACTACTATTCGATACATTCCATCCTATTCCTTCTTTATTCCTAATATTTTTTCCAATTATTATTTGAAAAGGAAGAAAGGAGACGTAATTTTGCTTTTCCTATATAATAAAACCGAGGTGAATAGAGAATGAAAATGTTAACAACACAACTCACTGGGCTTCTTCAACGTATTGCAACTTCGGAGGAAGAGAACATAGAAGAAACTGCTCGACTATTAGCGCAAGCTGCAGCTAGGGAAGGAAGCATTTATTTTGCAACGTTTGGAGAAATGACAAGTATCGCTGTAAATGCACAATTTGCTGCTGAGCCTTTCCCTAGTATGAAAAGTTGGACACCAGCCGTTCAGCTTACAAGCGCGGATCGCGTTTGGATCATCGTTCGATCTGCTGAAAATGAAGAGGCATTAGCACTTGCCGAACATTTAAGTGAATTATTTATCCCATTTAGTGTACTTGCTGCAGAACCTGCAAGTGAAGAGAATCAGCTAGCGAATTTTGCCTATACATATATTTCATTGAAATTAACGAAAGGTTTGCTTCCTGCTGAGGATGGTTCCCGCATTGTGTTGCCGTATGCAATGGGGGCAATGTTTGTATACGAAGCGGTGAAGATGAAGCTTGATGAAATGCTTTTAGGTGAATAAGCTTATTAGAAATGCCCAAAGAGATTTCTTTGGGCGTTTTTTGTTTTGTCGTGTTGGGGGGTGAGTTAGTCGCTTTCGTGCTTGGTTTTGTCGTGTTCACTAGCAATTTAGTCTTGATTAGCCATTTATTTCCTAATAATACGACAAAAAAGCAGCTCGACGATGTCGAACTGCTTCTTATATATTATTCTCCTACAGACGCTTTGATGAACTCACGGAATAGTGGTTGTGGACGTCGTGGACGAGACACAAATTCCGGATGGAACTGAGAAGCTACGAAGAATGGGTGCTCTGGAAGCTCGATGATTTCGATTAAGCGACCATCTGGGCTTGTACCAGAGAACACGAATCCTGCTGCTTCAAATTGTTCGCGGTATTCGTTGTTGAATTCGTAACGGTGGCGATGGCGTTCGTATACAAGTTCTTCGCCATAAGCTTGGTGTGCTTTTGAACCCGGCGTAAGTTTACATGGGAATAGTCCTAATCTAAGTGTTCCACCTAAGTCTTCCACGTCTTTTTGTTCTGGCAATAAATCGATAATTGGATGCGCAGTAGTTGGATCTAGCTCAGATGAATGCGCACCTTGCAATTCTAAAATAGAACGTGCAAATTCCACTGTTGCAAGCTGCATTCCTAAACAAATGCCTAGGAAAGGTACGTTGTTTTCACGAGCAAATTTAGTTGCAGAGATTTTCCCCTCTACACCGCGGTCTCCGAATCCACCTGGAACAAGGATGCCGTCCACATCAGAAAGAATTTCTGCTACATTTGCATCGTTCACTTCTTCTGCGTTCACCCATTTTACTTCTACGTCTGCATCGAATTTATATCCTGCATGTTTCATCGCTTCTACAACGGAAATGTATGCATCTTGAAGTTCAACGTATTTACCAACTAAACCGATACGCACTGTTTTCGATAGTGATTTCACTTGATCCACTAATACTTTCCAGTCTGTCATATCTGCTTCTTTTGTATTCAGTTGGAAGTGATCTACAACGATTTGGTCTAAATTTTGCGCTTGAAGATTTAATGGGATTTCGTATAATGAATCCGCATCGATACATTCAATTACTTCTTCTGGTTTGATATCACAGAAAAGCCCGATTTTGTCTTTCATATCTTGAGGAACTGGCATTTCCGAACGAAGTACAATCACGTTTGGTTGAATACCAAGGCTACGTAATTCTTTTACACTATGTTGTGTTGGCTTTGTTTTCATCTCACCAGCAGCTTTTATAAATGGAACTAATGTACAGTGAATGTACATCACATTGTTGCTACCTACGTCACGTTTCATTTGACGAATGGTTTCTAAGAATGGAAGAGATTCGATGTCTCCAACCGTTCCACCGATTTCTGTGATGACGATATCTGCATGCGTTTCTTTTGCAGCTAAGAATAGACGTTGTTTAATCTCATTTGTAATATGTGGGATTACTTGCACGGTCGCACCGTTATAATCACCACGACGTTCTTTTCTTAAAACGGAAGAGTACACTTTCCCTGTTGTAATATTGGAGTATTTATTTAAATTAATATCCATAAAACGCTCGTAATGACCTAAGTCTAAATCTGTTTCTGCGCCATCATCTGTGACGAAAACTTCCCCGTGCTGATATGGACTCATTGTCCCTGGGTCTAAGTTAATATATGGATCGAATTTTTGAACCGTTACATTTAAACCTCTGTTTTTCAATAAACGGCCAAGTGATGCTGCCGTAATTCCTTTACCTAATGAAGATACAACCCCACCAGTAACAAAAATAAATTTAGTCAAAATTTGTTCCTCCTCAAGTAATAATTAGTTCTACAATAACAAAAAAGCGCCCCGCCTGCTAATTTGGCAGGGGAGCGCATATGCACATGAGTAATGTCTCTTTAAAAAGAGCCCAATAGAATCTTATAGCGATTAGAAGAAGAAGTCAAGAATTATTCTTCGTCTTCCTCTTCTTCATCCAATTCTTCGTCATCGATAATGTCGAAGTCTTCTTCGTCCTCATCGATTAGGTCCTCTTCAATTTCTTCATCGATATCTTCTTCAAAGTCAACTACTACTTCTTCATCTTCATCGTCTTCATCTTCAATGAACTCGTCGAATTCTTCCTCAAATACGATTTCATCTTCATCTAGATCTTCTAAATCATCATCATCTTCTACTGCTTTTGCTTTCTTTTTACGCACTTTAACAGTTGGAGCAGTTTCTTCTTCAATTTGTTCGACTGGGTACCATTCTCTTAGTCCCCATTGGTTTTCGGCAATTGCTAAAAAGCGACCGTCAATATTCATATCTGTGTAGAATTGTGGTTTACGAGCAGCCATTTCTTCATCCGTAAATCCGTTTAGTTTTTGAATTTCATCAAATAGATCTGTTAATGTTAATGCATTTTTCTTATCTTCTAAAATCGCAAATCCTAAATCTATTAGCGATTCTTCTTGTAGTTGTGCTGTTGTCATTTCACGAAAATTCAAATCGTGCACGTCCTTTCTATGTCCGTTTGCATACTTCCCATTATATACAAACCATTATGATATATGCTACCGTCATTTATTCTTTTTGAAAAGGGAAAATTTTGCACCTGCCAATAAAAATAAGTGAAAAGAAAGCAGGAGTAATGGAATAGATGCCAGTCTTCTATTATACAGAAAAATAGTGAGTAGTAGGAGTATAATAATTATCATTATATGAATCGATTTTTTCACGCCTATTCTCCTCTACTACGTAATCAACTTATTTCATTATACAAAAAAGTGTCCCGATAATACATCGAGACACTAAATTTTTTTTCTAACTTGTTGTCACTTGGATTTCCGCTTCAGGCGGACGCTTTCCGCTACAAACAATCAAGAATTGCTAATTGATTAATTTTAAGCAAAATCCTATCAAAAAATATATAGCGTATATGTCACTTACATATTTCTTCGGTACTGCCCGCCGACTTCGTAAAGTGCGTTTGTAATTTGTCCTAGGCTTGCTTTTTGGACTGTGGACATGAGCTCTTCGAAGATGTTGCCGCCTGTTACTGCCACTTGCTTCAGCTTAGCAAGTGCAATGCTCGCTTCTGTTGCATGCTTCTCTTGGAAGTTTCGGAGATTTGTAATTTGCGATTCTTTTTCTTCGGTTGTTGCACGGGCAAGTTCCATATTATCAATGTCCTCCGCAGTTGCAGGATTCGGATTTAAGTATGTGTTCACCCCGATAATCGGTAGCTCGCCGGTATGTTTTTTCATCTCGTAGTACATTGATTCTTCTTGGATTTTGCCACGTTGGTACTGTGTTTCCATTGCACCGAGTACTCCACCGCGATCATTAATCCGATCAAACTCGGATAGTACGGCTTCTTCTACTAAATCTGTCAGTTCCTCAATGATGAAAGCACCTTGCAGCGGGTTTTCGTTTTTTGATAATCCATGTTCTTTTGTAATGATCATTTGAATGGCCATCGCACGTCGAACCGATTCCTCTGTTGGTGTTGTAATCGCTTCGTCATATGCATTTGTATGAAGAGAATTACAGTTATCTTGCAGCGCCATCAATGCTTGAAGTGTTGTACGAATATCATTAAAATCGATTTCTTGGGCATGCAAGCTGCGACCAGAAGTTTGTACATGATACTTCAGTTTTTGGCTTCGTTCATTTGCACCATATTTGTCTCGCATTACAACTGCCCAAATACGACGAGCAACTCGACCGATTACGGTATATTCAGGATCCAAGCCGTTCGAGAAAAAGAATGATAAGTTTGGTGCAAAATCATCGATATGCATACCACGACTTAAATAATATTCCACATAAGTGAAACCATTGGAAAGCGTAAATGCAAGCTGCGAAATTGGATTAGCACCTGCTTCTGCAATATGATATCCAGAAATGGAAACTGAATAATAGTTACGAACTTTTTGGTCGATAAAATATTGTTGGATATCGCCCATCATACGAAGAGCAAATTCTGTAGAGAAAATGCATGTGTTTTGCCCTTGGTCTTCTTTTAAAATATCTGCTTGCACCGTTCCACGAACTACTTGCAAAGTTTTCGTTTTCACTTCTGTAAATTCTTCCACAGTTAATGTGCGACCAATTTCTTCTTCTCTAATCCGCACTTGCTGATCAATTGCCGTGTTCATGAACATCGCTAAAATGATTGGTGCGGGTCCATTAATCGTCATCGATACAGAGGTCGACGGTGCACATAAATCAAAACCATCATATAGCTTTTTCATATCATCTAACGTACAAACGCTTACCCCAGATTCTCCTACTTTCCCAAAAATATCTGGGCGGTGATCCGGATCTTCTCCGTATAAAGTTACGGAGTCAAACGCTGTAGATAGACGTTTGGCATTATCATCTTTGGACAAATAATGAAAACGACGATTTGTCCGTTCTGGCGTACCTTCTCCTGCAAATTGACGTTTTGGGTCTTCTCCTTCTCGTTTGAACGGAAAAACCCCCGCTGTATATGGGAATGATCCTGGTACATTTTCTTTATATACCCATCTTAAAATTTCCCCGTAATCGACGAATTTCGGAAGGACTACTTTGGGTATTTTCAGACCGGATAAGCTTTCTGTACGAAGGATAGTACGGATTTCTTTATCGCGTACTTTCGTGACAAATTCATCCCCAGCATAAGCAGCTTTTAAAGCGGACCAGTTTTCTAGTATTCGTTTGGATTCTGCTGTTAATTCGTCACGCACGCCTAAAGCAAGTGATTCCAGAGAATGTACTAGTGCGTCATCCGCTGCTTTTTCTTTTACTGCTTCAATGGCACCTTCTAATTGGAACAATCTTCGCGCAAAAGCTACTTGCTCTTCCGACTTTTTATGGTAACCACGCACCGCATCTGTTATTTCGCGTAAATAGTAACGACGCTCATTTGGAATGATGACATTTTGTTTTTGCGTTTTCACAAATTGTTCGTATGATGTTTCCCAGTCAGTGCCTGTTTTTTCATTTAATACACCGATTAATGCTGCAAATAAAGAATTCGTTCCTTTATCATTAAATTGACTTGCAATAGTCCCATAAACTGGCATTGTATCTAAATCATCATGCCATAATTCGCGGCTTCGTTGATATTGCTTTTGTACTTGGCGAAGCGCGTCTTCTGAGCCTTTTCGTTCGAATTTGTTGATCACGATTAAATCAGCGTAGTCAATCATATCAATTTTTTCAAGTTGAGACGGTGCACCGAACTCGCTTGTCATCACATACATCGAAACATCCGATACGTTTGCAATTTCAGCGTCCCCTTGTCCTATACCACTTGTTTCCACAATGATTAAATCAAAACCTGCTACTTTCACGACATCTAAGACATCTGAAAGTGCACCAGATAATTCTGTACGAGATCCGCGTGTTGCTAGACTTCGCATAAATACTCGTTTATTGAAAATGGCATTCATCCGAATACGGTCACCAAGAAGCGCGCCACCTGTTTTTTGCTTCGTTGGATCAATAGAAAGAACTGCAATTTTTTTGTTTGGCAGATCATGTAGGAATCGGCGAATTAATTCGTCCGTTAATGAACTTTTTCCTGCTCCACCAGTCCCTGTAATACCAAGCACTGGTGTACCTTTTGAAATACGTTTCGCATGTTCAATCATTGCTTTCGCTTCTGCATCTCCCGTTTGATGCGCTTCCTCTGCAACAGTGATTAAATGCGCAAGCAATTCTGTATTTTCCGTTGAAGCGGTCTCGATTTCCTTGTTTGCACCCGCCACTTTAGTAGGCACATCACATGATTGTAGTATTTGATTGATCATTCCTTGGAGACCGAGTTTTCGACCATCTTCTGGAGAGAAAATACCGGATATTCCGTATTCTTGCAGTTCTTTTATTTCTTTTGGAATGATTACTCCGCCGCCGCCACCAAATATTTGAATATGAGGTGCACCACGTTCCACGAGTAAATCCTTCATATATTTAAAATACTCTACATGTCCCCCTTGGTAAGAAGAAATCGCAATCCCCTGTACGTCTTCTTGTATCGCCGCATTGACGACTTCTTCAACAGAACGATTATGACCTAAGTGAATCACTTCTGCCCCGCTCCCCTGTAAAATACGACGCATAATATTAATCGATGCGTCATGCCCATCAAAAAGACTCGATGCTGTGACAAAACGAACATGATTTTTTGGACGATATACTTCTACAGAAGACATGTTGCTCCCCCTTTGTTTAATAACCATTTACTGTCCCATCCCCTTCAGTACAAACTGTATTTGCAATTCAGTAAATTGTTCGAGCGAATATTCTTTGCCGAGCGCCCATCTTCTAAACGCCCACATTTGCCCTTGTACGACAAGTGTATGAGCGTACAGGTTAATTTGTGTATCCGTTAGCTCAAGTTCCCCAGCTTGTTTACAGCCAACAAGAATCTTTTGGAAAATCTCAACCATTTCTAATTCTTTTGTGAGTACGTATTGCAGTGCATTTTTTGGTAAAGATTTTGTTTCTTGATACATGACAACGAACTCATCCTGCATATCGTCAATGACCCCATAATAGTGACGGATCGCAGTTTTTAAGCCTTGGATCGTTCCATTTTGCAGCGAAATTTGCGATAGTTTATGATGCACTTCATGGTAAATACTATCGCAAACTAAATAGAGTAGATCTTCCTTTGTCCGAATGTATTCGTACAATGTTCCGATACTAAAGCCGGCTTCTTTTGCAATTTCCCTTGTTGTCGTTCGGTGAAAGCCTTTTTGTTTGAATAACGTAACACCCGCACGAATCATTTGGTGACGTCGTTTTTCAATGAGACTTTCATCTTTAATAGATGTTAGTACTTCATGCTTTTTTTCCATAATCATCCATTACTTCGTCAACATACGAGAAATAACAAGTCGTTGAATTTCTTGCGTTCCCTCGTATATTTGAGTAATTTTCGCATCGCGCATAAAGCGTTCCACTGGATAATCTTTTGTATAGCCATATCCCCCGAACACTTGCACAGCTTCTGTTGTTACTTTCATCGCTGTATCTCCAGCCATTAATTTTGCCATAGCGGATTCTTTCCCGTAAGGTAGCCCATTAGACTCTAGCCATGCTGCTTGATATGTTAGTAATCGTGATGCTTCTGTGCTAGTCGCCATATCTGCAAGTTTGAAGGATACGCCTTGGTTTGCAACGATTGGCTTACCGAATTGTACGCGCTCCTTTGCATACCCTACTGCTGCATCTAGTGCACCTTGTGCGATTCCGACTGCTTGAGCAGCGATTCCGTTACGCCCTCCATCCAATGTTTTCATCGCGATGATAAAGCCTTCTCCTTCTTCCCCAAGAAGGTTTTCTTTTGGTACACGACAATTATCAAAAATAATTTCCGTTGTAGGAGATGAGCGAATACCAAGTTTCTTTTCTTTTTTCCCTACCGAGAATCCTGGGAAATCAGCTTCAATGATAAAAGCACTCGTTCCTTTATGCTTCGATTCTGGATCTGTTACTGCAAATACAACGTAAATATCTGCAACACCACCATTTGTTATGAAGATTTTAGATCCGTTTAACACATAGTGATCGCCATCCAATTTAGCGGTTGTTTTCATGCCACCAGCATCTGAACCTGATCCAGCTTCTGTTAAACCGTAACCACCGATTTTAGTGCCTTCTGCCATTGGACGAAGATATTTTTGTTTCTGTTCTTCATTGCCGTATTTAAAAATCGGCCATCCCGCAAGTGATGTATGTGCAGAAAGTGTTACTCCTGTTGAAGCACAAACACGTGATAGTTCTTCCACCGCGATGCAATATGCTAGATAGTCAGAACCGATTCCACCGTATTCTTCCGGCCAAGGGATTCCTGTTAATCCGAGCTCCGCCATTTTGTCGAAAATGGCGCGATCAAAGCGTTCTTCTTCGTCACGCTCAGCTGCTGTTGGTGCTACTTCATTTTCTGCAAAATCACGTACCATTTTACGAATCATTTCATGTTCTTCTGAAAGTTGAAAGTTCATTGTCATTCCCGCCCCTTTTTGGTAGTTTTACTTAGTTTGTCGCGTTCGGCGTTGCTTTTGTCGCGTTCGTATCCTATTTTGTCGGGTTCAGCGTTGCTTTTGTCGCGTTCGCCGTTGGTTTTGTCGCATTTAGCCATTTATTGGTATATATTTCAATTTGTTAAATGTTTACTAATGACGATTCGTTGGATTTCGCTTGTGCCTTCGTAGATTTCCGTTATTTTGGCGTCTCGGAAATAGCGTTCTACTGGATAGTCTTCTGTGTAGCCATATCCGCCGAATACTTGCACTGCTTCTATAGCGACATCAACTGCTGTTTTCGAAGCAAATAGTTTCGCCATTGATGCTTCTTTTCCGCAAGGAAGTCCTTGATCGCGAAGGCTTGCTGCCCGGTATACAAGGAGTCTTGCCGCTTCTACTGCAGTCCCCATATCTGCTAGTTTAAAGCCTATTCCTTGGTTCGCAGCAATTGGTTTACCGAATTGAATACGTTCTTTAGAATACGCGACTGCCGCCTCAAAGGCTGCTTCTGCAATACCAAGCGCTTGCGTTGCGATTCCAATTCGACCGGTATTCAAGTTCGCCATTGCTATTTTAAAACCGTCGCCTTCTTCGCCGAGTCGATTTGCTACAGGAATTTTCATGTCCTCAAATGTAAGCTGAACTGTTCTAGAACCGTGCAACCCCATCTTCTCTTCATCTTTTCCGACGATAAATCCTGGCGTATCCTTTTCTACGATAAATGCCGTGATTCCTTTTGAACCTTGCGAAGGATCTGTCGAAGCAAAAACGATGTTCACTTCTGCTTCTCCACCATTTGTTATAAAAACTTTTGAACCATTTAACACATAATGGTCCTCTTTCTTGACAGCTTTTGTTTTCAGTGCGCCTGCGTCGGATCCTGCAGATGGTTCCGTTAAGCAAAAGGCTCCTAAGTATTCACCAGTTGCTAGCTTCGGAATGTATTTATTTTTTTGTTCTTCATTGCCAAAATAGAGAATTGGATTTGTTCCAACAGAAGTGTGCACAGAAAGAATGGCCCCTACAACTGCACTTACTTTTGAAAGCTCATTAATCGCAATGACGTAGCTTATAAAATCCATTTCGGAGCCACCGTACTTTTCAGGAACGGTTATTCCCATTAGCCCAAGTTCTCCCATTTTTTGAATGATTTCACGAGGAAACTCTCCTTGCTCCATTCGTTCTATAAAAGGTTCAATTTCCGTTTTAGCAAAATCCCTGACCATGTTGCGCATCATAAGTTGTTCTTCAGTAAACTTTAGCTCCATCTTATTTTCCCCTTTATTCGTATATATAGAAGCCCCTACCAGATTTCTTCCCTAACCAGCCAGCTTTTACGTATTTTCTAAGAAGTGGACATGGACGATATTTACTATCTCCAAACCCTTCATGTAAAATTTCCATAATGTATAAACAAGTATCTAAACCGATAAAGTCCGCAAGTTGAAGTGGACCCATTGGGTGATTCATCCCGAGTTTCATCACATCGTCGATTGCTTCTTTTGATGCAACGCCTTCATAAAGCGTGTAAATTGCTTCGTTAATCATTGGCATTAATATGCGGTTAGAGACGAAGCCTGGGAAATCATTTACTTCGACTGGTACTTTGCTTAACTTGTTCGTCATATCTTCAATTGCTGTATATACTTCATCTGATGTTGCTAGACCTCTAATAATTTCTACTAGTTTCATTACTGGAACCGGATTCATAAAATGCATCCCAATTACTTGTTCTGGACGATTTGTTGCAGCCGCAATTTCGGTAATAGGTAGCGATGAAGTGTTTGTTGCTAAAATCGTATGCTTTGGTGTAATTTCATCTAGTTGTTTGAAAATAGATTGCTTGATTTCCATATTTTCAACCGCTGCTTCTATGACGATGTCTACATCTTGAGCGTCTTCGATGGAAAGCGATTTCGTAATATTATTTAGTACTGCTTGCTTCTCATCTTCTGTCATGCGACCTTTTTCCACATTACGTGAAAGATTTTTTGTAATTGTTTGAAGCCCGCGTTCGTAGAATTGTTCTTCCCTGTCATTTAGCTTCACTTCAAATCCTGCCTGTGCACACACTTGAGCAATCCCTGCTCCCATTTGACCGGCACCGATTACCATTACTTTTTGGATTGTCATGCGTTACTTCCCCCTGTTTTTGGAACTTCGATCATTATTGCGTCACCTTGCCCGCCACCTGAACAAATTGCTGCAATACCAATACCACCACCACGGCGTTTTAATTCATACGCAAGTGTTAGAATGATGCGTGCTCCAGATGCTCCAATTGGATGACCAAGTGCTACTGCTCCGCCATTTACATTCACTTTTTCTTCATCCAAGCCTGCGATTTGACTACTAACTAGTGCTACCGCTGCAAATGCTTCATTGATTTCAAATAAATCAATATCTGCTAGGCTTTTTCCAGTTTTATCAAGAATTTTATTAATGACAATACCCGGAGTTTGTGGAAAGTTTTCTGGTTCAATCGAGATTTCCGCGTGTCCAATCACGTATGCAAGTGGCTCTTTGCCAAGTTCTTTTGCTTTTTCTTCATTTGTTAAAACAATCGCACAAGCCCCGTCATTGACCCCTGGAGCATTTCCTGCTGTAATCGTCCCATCACTACCAAACGCTGGTTTCAATTTAGCAAGTGAATCGATTGATGTATCACGTCGTGGTGCTTCGTCATCTTTTACGACAACTGGATCTCCTTTTCGCTGAGGGATTTCAACCGCTACGATTTCCTCCGCCAAAATCCCATTGTCGATTGCTTTTAATGCAAGGTTATGACTTCTATACGACCATTCATCTTGTTTCTCACGTGATAACTCAAAAGTTTGAGCAGTAGAGTTACCATACGTTCCCATATGCACTTTTTTCGGATGAAATGCACAAGAAAGTCCGTCATAAATCATGCCATCCACCATTTGAGCGTCACCCATGCGAAGCCCAAATCGACCTTTTGGTAAGTAATAAGGTGCATTAGACATCGATTCCATTCCACCTGCAACGATTATTTCTTCGTCGCCAAGTCGAATTAATTGATCCGCTAAAGTCACACTTCTCATACCAGAAGCACATACTTTATTAATCGTTTCCGTTTTCACCGACCAAGGAATCCCCGCTTTTGTCGCCGCTTGTCTAGAAGGAATTTGTCCTTGCCCTGCTTGCAAAACAGTCCCCATTATTACTTCATCTACATCTGCAGCAATGACACCTGCGCGAATTAATGCTTCTTTTATCGCTATTCCCCCAAGATCTGAAGCGGTTAAACTACTAAGCGCTCCACCGAACTTACCAAAAGCTGTACGTGCCCCATCTAAAATAACTGTTTTTGTCAACATAGCCACCCCTTTTTTGTATGCGCTTTCACCAACTATAAAATAAAAAATCAAGTTGACTGAACGCTCGCTCAATTTGACTTGTTAGAAAAAGGGAGTATGATCTACTCCCTCTACTGTTACCTCTAGTTTACGAAACTATCTAACTATTTGCAATAAAAATATGTCTATTTATTGAACAACTTGTTCCAACTCTTTCTCTTCTGCCGATGGTGTGAATTCACCGAAAATAGATTTCTCCAGTAGTTCAGCAATATCGTAAGTGCCAACTTTTTCTTCTACTTCTTTCGCCTTTGTGCCATCGGATAACATCGTTAAGCAGTATGGGCAACCAGATGAAATAATCGTTGGATTTACTTCTAACGCTTGTTCTGTTCGAGCAACGTTAATGCGGTTTCCTACATGTTCTTCCATCCACATTAGTCCGCCTCCTGCTCCACAGCACATGCCTGTCTCACGGTTACGATTCATTTCCACTAATTTCACACCAGGAATTGCTTTTAATACTTCTCGTGGTGCGTCATATACATCGTTGTATCGACCTAAATAACAAGAATCATGGAATGTAATTGTCTCTTCCACTGCGTATTGCGGTTTTAAGCGACCTTGTTGCACCAAATCGTACAGCATTTCTGTATGGTGAAGTACTTCCCCGTTCCAGCCGAAATCACTGTATTCATTTTTAAAGATATTATATGCATGTGGATCAATTGTGACAATTTTTGTTACACCAGCTTTTTCAAATTCTGAAATATTCGATGTTGCTAGCTCTTGGAATAAAAATTCGTTTCCTAGACGACGTGGTGTGTCACCAGAGTTCTTTTCTTTATTGCCAAGAATCGCAAACTTCACTCCCGCTTCGTTCATCAAGTGTGCGAATGCTAATGCGATTTTTTGGGAACGATTATCGAATGATCCCATTGACCCAACCCAGAATAAGTATTCAAATTCTTCTCCAGCTTTAGATACTTCTTTCACCGTTGGAATATGAACATCTGGACGAGCATCTCTCCAGTTTTCTTTTTCTTTACGGTTTAAGCCCCATGGATTTCCTTGACGCTCAATATTCGTCATCGCGCGTTGTGCATCTGGATCCATTTTTCCTTCTGTCATTACTAAGTAACGGCGGAGGTCGATAATTTTATCGACATGCTCATTCATAACTGGACATTGGTCTTCGCAGTTACGGCAAGTCGTACATGCCCAAATTTCTTCTTCGGTAATAACGTCACCGATTAGGGATGGGCTATAAATGTCTTCAATGATTGCCCCTTCTGCTCCAGCAGCCATTGCAAGTTGGTTACCTCTTGTTCCTTGGAATGCAAGTGCCGGCACCCAAGGTTTTGCCTTCGTTTCAACAGCTCCCGTGAAAGTTAAATGGTCACGGAGCTTAGTAATTAAGTCCATTGGCGACAGCATTTTACCTGTTCCCGTCGCTGGACACATATTTGTACAACGACCACATTCTACACATGCGTAGAAGTCAATCATTTGTGCTTGCGTAAATTCATGAATGTTCCCAACACCAAACGATGGCATTGCCTCTTCGTCCGACTCTTCATCTTCTTCCTCTTCGAAATTAATAGGACGTAGTTTCCCTACATTGTCTAAACGATGGAAGTAAACGTTCGCAGGACCAGTAATTAAATGGAAATGCTTCGATTGTGGGACGTATACTAAAAATGTTAATAAGAATAGTAAGTGCGCCCACCACATGATATAGAAAACAGTTGCTGCAGCTGCAGTTGGCAATATTCCAAAAATTGTTGCTACAGCTGATGCGATTGGCTCTGACCAAGTTGCTGCATGGTCGTGCCAAATCATTCCCATACCATTACCAACTAGAACAGAAACCATCAAACCACCGATGAAAATAAGAACTAGTCCACTTTTCCATCCTCGTTTTAAACGAACTAATTTTTCAATATAGCGTCGGTAGAATGCCCACACAACTGCTATTAAAATAACAAATGTCACAATTTCTTGGAAAAACGTAAATGCTGGATACACTGGACCTAATGGTAAATGCGAACCAGGTGCTAAACCTTTCCATATGAAATCGATTGCTCCAAATTGAACAAGTAAAAAGCCGTAAAAGAACATAACATGGATCGCTCCACTTTTCTTATCCTTTAACAGTTTCTTTTGTCCAAACACATACACCCAAATTTTACGGAGCCTTTCTTTCACATTATCTTCAAACTCTACTTTTTTCCCTAGTTTGATATATGCATACCTTGTTTTTAACAAATATGCGAACAAACCAATTGCATACAAAGTAACTGCTAGAAACAGTACCCAGTTTGCGATTAACAATGGATTCATCTTATTCTCCCCCTTAAAGACGTAAAATGATGTTATGCATAGAATACCATTTGGCTTATAGATTAATAAAGAAGTAATTTAATATTAAAACTGAATGAGCATTCAGTCAATGGTTATTTTCACGAATAGTCTAAATTCAATCTTCCATTTGTTCTCCATTAGCCTAGCATACTATGACCACCGTTGATCGAAAATACTTGTCCTGTGATCCAATCCGACTGATTGCTTAACAAAAATTGCATCATTCCCGTAATATCTTCCGCTTTTCCTAAACGTTGAAGCGGATACCTTTTTACAATTTTTCGATACATATCCTCTCCCATTTGCAAGTTATCTTGATCAATTAAACCGAGTGAGACGGTATTGCACTGAATATGTTGTCGACCTACTTCTTGGGCTAAAGACTTCATGAAACTTATAACTCCATTTCTCGCTGCTGCGGATACGATAAGTTTTCGATCACCAGTGCGCGCAGAATCGCCAACTATTGTAATAAACTTGCCTTCCTGTTGTTCTTTCATAGATGGTACAAATGTGTAAGCTAAGTTTAATACGCCATTTAAGCAAACATCGATTTCCAGCTTCCATTCATTTGGTTCATAGTCAAAGAAGGATTTCATTTGCCCATATCCTGCATTGTTTATCACACCAAACACAGGTCCTAGTTGCTCATGGATGGCTTTGTGCATCCTTTGCACATCCTCTAAGTTTGCGATGTTTGCTTGAAAACAAGTAACTCGGCTCCCTAATTCTTCAATTTCTTTAGCTGTTATTAATGCTTGCTCGGCAGATTGGTTGTAATGCAGGGCAATAGTTGCACCTTCATTTGCTGCTGCAATGGCAATTGCCTTTCCAATCCGATTCGCCGCACCTGTTACTAAAATTGTGCGACCGCTTAGTGACTTACCCATTTTCCACACTTCCTTTCTATAAGGCTCCGTTAAAACTATACTGTTGATTTCCGCTCCAGGCGGACGCTTTCCGCCGGCATGGCTTCAGCCGCTTCCCTCGCTTCGCTCAATCCAGGGTCTTCAGCTCATGCTTTTCCGGGTCGAGTAGGTGGAAACCTTTCTCCCTAGCGGGAGATTGTGTTTCACCACCCCTCACAGAACCGTGCGTGCGCTATTAACGCACACGGCT